>NZ_CASEZB010000003.1:0-138642 GCF_949292495.1 Candidatus Avelusimicrobium aviculae | reverse complement strand
GCTTCCGTTTGACACGAACCCGTTAGATGTAAGGGGACGCAAATGACAGGTAGTGGAAACTACTTAAAGTAGTAGCTAGTAGAGTGAGGGCTATGCCCGTATTGTGAAAAACCCCCGGCTACGCCGGGGGATATTTTTTGTTTGGGGTAAAAAGTGCCGGGCAGGGGGCGTGGTTCTTGCCTTTGAAAGTTGGTAAAAGTATAATAAACTAAATAGATACAGAGGAAAAAGGGTTATGAAAGAACTAGCTTATAATGCAGATGCCAGCCGCAAGCTGGATATACTTTCCAAGGGGGCATTTTTAACCACCTATTTAGACGGAAAAGTAAACACCATGGTAATTGGATGGGGGAGTATTGGTTATATGTGGCGCCTGCCGGTGTTTACCGCGCTGGTGCGCCAGAACCGCTTTACCCATGATTTATTGGAAAAAACGGGCGAATTTACCGTTACTTTGCCTTATGTGGACTTGCCGGAAGCTATTTCCATCTGCGGCACCAAATCCGGCCGTAAATTGGATAAACTGGCTGAATGCGGGTTAAGGGCGGTGCCCTCTCGTAAAATAGCGGTGCCGCATTTGGGGGTGCCCGGTTTTCATTATGAGTGCAGGGTATTGTATAAAACCACTATGTCTTCGGAAAATTTAGACAAAGCCATTAAAGAGCTTTGGTACGAAAAAGAACCCGGGGACTACCATACCCTGTACTTTGGGGAAATTATGGACAGTTACGAAACGCAATAGCCTTTATTGCTTTTTGCGCGCCCCGGGCTTAGCGGCCCGGGGTTTTTTATTTTTTAAGGGGAATGTAACCTGAAAAACCGGGGGCAAAATGCTGTTTTGCTCCTTTGGATTTGGTAAAATATATTGAAAGATTTAATTTTATATAGGAGACTCTCATGAGCTGCGAAAAATGCACCCCTGAAGTACAGAATATGTGCTGCGTCTGCAAAGGCGCCAAGCATGATCCGGCCCCTATCCCTGAAGAAGGCAAATGGGTCAAAGCTAAACAAATTACCGATATCAGCGGTCTTACCCACGGTGTGGGCTGGTGTGCCCCGCAACAGGGCGCCTGCAAACTGACGCTTAACGTCAAAAACGGCGTAATTAAAGAAGCGTTGGTGGAAACGCTGGGCTGCTCCGGCATGACGCACTCCGCCGCCATGGCTGCGGAAATTCTGCCCGGCAAAACCATTTTGGAAGCCTTAAACTCTGATCTCGTGTGCGACGCCATCAACACCGCCATGCGCGAACTTTTCCTGCAAATTGTATACGGCCGCACGCAGAGCGCTTTTTCTGACGACGGCCTGCCCATAGGCGCCGGTATGGAAGACTTGGGCAAAGGCCACCGCAGCCAGATCGGCACCATGTACGGCACCGAAGCCAAAGGCGCCCGCTACTTGGAAATGGCCGAAGGGTATGTGTTGGAAATCGGTTTGGATAAAAACAGCGAAATCATCGGTTACAAATTCGTCAACCTGGGCAAAATGATGGACGCCATTAAGAAAGGCGAAGACCCGAAAACCGCGTTTGAAAAGAACGTCAACACCTACGGCCGCTTTAACGAAGCCGTCAAGAAAATTGACCCCCGCAAAGAGTAAGCCCAGGAGAATAGAATTATGATTACGTTTGAAGGATACGAAAGAAGAATTGATAAAATCAACTCCGTTTTGAAAGAAAACGGCATCGCTTCTTTGGAAGAAGCCAAAGAAATTTGCGCCAAAAAAGGCATTGACGTGGAAAAAATCGTCCGCGGCATTCAGCCCATTGCTTTTGACAACGCCGTTTGGGCCTATACCGTAGGCGCGGCCATTGCCATTAAATCCGGCGTAAAAACCGCGGCGGAAGCGGCCGAGAAAATCGGCGTTGGCTTGCAGAGCTTCTGCATCCCCGGTTCCGTGGCCGATCAGCGCGCCGTGGGCTTGGGTCATGGCAACTTGGGCGCTATGCTCTTGTCTGAAAATACCAAATGCTTCTGCTTCTTGGCCGGGCACGAAAGCTTTGCCGCGGCCGAAGGCGCCATCGGCATCGCCCGCACCGCCAACAAAGTGCGCAAAACCCCGCTTCGCGTTATTTTAAACGGCTTGGGCAAAGACGCCGCTTATATTATTTCCCGCATTAATGGTTTCACCTCCGTGGAAACGGAATACAACTATAAAACGGGTGAATTGAAAATCGTAAGCGAAAAAGCTTTCTCCGACGGGGACCGCGCCAAAGTAAAATGCTACGGCGCTGACGACGTGAACGAAGGCGTAGCCATTATGCGCCACGAAGGGGTGGATGTATCCATTACCGGTAACTCCACCAACCCCACCCGCTTCCAGCACCCGGTAGCCGGCACCTATAAGAAATGGGCGACCGAAAACGGCAAGAAATATTTCTCCGTGGCTTCCGGCGGCGGCACCGGCCGCACCTTGCACCCGGACAATATGGCCGCCGGCCCTGCCTCTTATGGTATGACCGACACCATGGGCCGTATGCACAGCGACGCCCAGTTTGCCGGCTCCTCTTCCGTGCCTGCGCACGTGGAAATGATGGGCCTTATCGGCATGGGCAATAACCCGATGGTCGGCGCGACGGTAGCCGTTGCGGTGGCCGTGTCTGAGGCTAAATAAAAGTTGTTTTAGCTGTTAGCAAGCCGCCCCATAACGGGGCGGCTTTTTTTATAAAAGGCTGTTCCTTACTGCTTAGGCCTATTTGGTTTTTAGGCCTTTTGTCTCTTGTGCCTGTACGACGTAATTGGTATAGTAAAAAATGTTAGGCAAGCCCGGTGATTTTTTATCTTATCTATCTGAAATAGATGCAACAAACGCCGCCCGGCTTGGTTGTTGCGGGGGCGTAGCGTTTGCGTTTGTTTATGCAAACACCCTATTTAATTTTTGTCTAAGGAAAGGTGTATGAATAGAAAAATATATTTGTTTATTTTTACTTTATTTGTTTGTGCCGGGCCGGTATTTGGGCAAGGGTCTTTTATTAAAAAAGGCGTTAAAATAATTTTTCCCAAAGAACGCCCCGCCGTATCCGGCACATTAGGCTACGCCGCTGTACATGATAAAATGCAGCGGGATATTTTGCGGGATTTACATGGCCTGGATGCGGTGCTAAAAGGCCGCGCGCGCAGCAGTTTGTTAAATTGGTACGGCTCCAATACGCAGGATATGCCTTTTTTATTAAATGACACGTATCTGCCCGGTTTTGAAGAAGATTGGACGCTTGCTTTAGAGTCATACGCCAACAGCCATAGCGGAAATAATTTTTTTGAAGATATGCTGCCTGTTTTAGCCCGTATGTATCCGGGCGGACGTTTTACCCCGCAGTACGCCGTATCTTTTGAAGATGTGCTTTCTTTTTCCCGTTTGCCCAGTCAAAAAGGCGTAAAGCTGGGAAAAGAGTTTTTGGCCGCTTGGCAGGATAAAAATATTCCCGCGCATTTGCCGGGCTTTGCCGTGGTGCGGGTGGAAAGCAATAAGAGCCGCCCCAAAGATGTGTTGATATTGGATATTGAGCGAGAGAAGGTGTATTCTTTGTTTAAAAGCCAGGGAAGGGGCGTAGCGCAGGAGTTTAACTCCCGCCAAAACGCTTGGGCCTGGTGGCATAAAAAGGCCGCCCAGCGTTTAAAACAGCAAGGCTTTGTAATTAACGAGAAGAAAAACTTAATTAGTAAAGACGGCGTGTTTTGGACAAATTTAAACGATTTGCCCAACGCATCGGCCCTTTTATACGCTTGGAAGCAAGGCTATAAGGTTAAATTTAAACACGGCCTGTGGAGCGGTGAGGCGGTTAACCCCTAAGCGCGGTTTCTTAAGCGTTTGGGTTGTTAAAATGCGCCGCAAAAACCGCCCAGACAAATGTTTGTTGCGCTTTTCCTGTTTGGGGACGATCGGAAAAGGAAAAGAAAGAGAGATCATCTTCCCCTTGCAGTTTTTGCTTTCAGCGGACAAGTTTTTTTATAGAGACCTGCCGTCTAAAGCAGGCCTTTATTGGTTTTACGGCAGATTATTAGAGGAGGCAGCATGTTAAAAAAATATTTTTTTGCGTTTCTCTTTACATCGCTTTTACTTCAACCGGCGTTTGCCCAGGGAGGGGGAATGAAGCGCGTAGCGCAGAAACTGTCCGCCAGGGCCGCCCGGCAGGAGGCCGCCTTGCCTAAGGCCGCAAAAGCGGCGTTGTTAAATCCACAGCACCGCCGTTATTTACGCATGGATGAACGCTTAAATCAAATTTTAGATGACAAAGCCCGCTCTTCCCGCAAAAAAAACCAAGGCCATTTGGCGGGGGGATTATATCCTAATACGGCCGGCGGATGGAAGCATTTAGAAACGAATATTCCGGGGTTTGTTTCCAGCTGGCCTAAAGCGCTGGAGGCCTATTCCAAACGCCATGACGGCGCTGAATTTTTTGATGATGTACAGTCTCAGATAACGGCTATGTATCCCCACGCGCGGTTTTCAGCGGCGTTTGTGGCTTCTTTTGATGAGGTTCTGTTGTTGGAGCGCGGGGTGCGCATGAAACCCGTTTCTTTGCCTCAGGCTATGGAGGAGCTGGATAAATTGTCTTGTTTGCATATGCCGGGGTATGCGGCCGTTATGGTGGATAACGCCGGTAAAAAATTGCGTGATATTTTAATTTTAGACATTAAAGGCGAGCGTATTATTTCCCTGCACCAAAGCCAAGGCCGCGCGCTGGCCCGTTTGGCCGCGAAACGCCGCCAGGCTTGGCGAAAAGAACACCCCAAGCTGGCCGCCCGTTTAGACAAACAGGGTTTTGCGTTGGACGCTAAACGCGTATTGATTACCAAGGACGGCATTACTTGGGCTCCCCTGCCGCACGGGGAGGTGCGGCGTAATTTAGTGTATGCGTGGGAGTTGGGGTGGTATGCCTCGTTTAAACCCGGTACATGGCAGGTGGAAGGCTTTGCCGAGAAAAAAGGCGATATTTTGCGCCAGAGCGTTCCCGCCTTAAGGGCTGTTTTTTAAATACATCTATTGCAAAGTTTAAAAATAGGCATAGAATAATACTATGAACAAACTTTATTTATTGTGTGCCGTGATTGGCTGTTCTTTTCCCGCATGGGGGCAAATAGAAGTAAAAACGCCCCATGAAGGCCCTGTTGCCGTTTCTAACGATATGGCCGTTTTACTAAAACAGGTGGATAAAAATTATGACGCGCGCGAGCGCCTGCTCTACGGCGGTCGCAACAGGGCACGTACACAAATAACCAAAGGGGCCATCAACCACGCTTTTGATATGCCCGGCGCGTGCGAAGAACATTTTAAAATGGATGTGTTGGCTAAACGCTTGAAAGAATTAAAAGAAAGCGAAATTTCCCCGCGTATGCTGGTGGTGCTGTACCCGGGCAAAAAGTTACAGGCGGCCCTTAAAAAACTGCTTTATGGCCCTAATAAACCCCAAGACGCCTTTATTTGGGCGGATATGGCGTATGGAGAGGCGTGTACGGTGGTTGCCGCTGTTCCCATTGCGGCCCCGCCGCAGGAGGAAAAAGACTTTGCGCAGCTGTATTTGGAGCGTGCCCATTGGTTGGCGGGCTTGTCGGACAAAAACTTTAAAGCGGCTTTGCGTGAGGCCTGCAAAAGATTAGCGGAGTTTTAACCGCGGTTACAAACTATGAAACGGCTGATACTGGGATTGTTTGTATTTTTTTTGGCTGCTCCTGCAGAAGCGTGGGTTTTCCTGAATTCTGTAAACCAGAACGCTTCCGGCTGGATTTTGCCCAAAATCATTTCCGGCCGTTCCGTGCGGGTGTGTATAGACGTGTTGGACCGGCAAACAGACACCGTTTCCCACCGCCGCCAAACGGTGCCGTATAAAGGGGAAAATCTTCCCGCGTATTATCAGCAAGCGGCCTGGGTGGCGCAGAGCGCTTATCAAAACTGGTTTGATAACCTAAAAAAACAAATACAGCAAACAAAACGAAAAAAAGAATTTAAAGATTTGCTTTCTCTTATGCCGGAAAGGATAGCTTTTTCCTTTATCAACGGCCCTAAAAGCGCGCGTCCCTATACCAGCTGCGAGCAGCTACCCGCCCAAGAGATAGACTTGCGTATCAGAGCCACCTTGTTTAAGCAGGGCTCCGGCGGCCACGCCGTACAGCGGGGGCGGGCTTCTTTTACGTTTTGGCTTCAGCCTCAAAACACGGGTATAGCGGCGTACGATACCCCTCAATTTGTTGTAAACGCCCGTTCTTCCTTGCAAATAGCCGTGCACGAGGTGGGGCATACACTGGGTTTGGGGGATTTGTATGCCGGGGATGATAATCCGGATAACAGCCCCATTTATACATTGTCCTCTTTTTATCCGGCGCAGTCTACCGCCTCTGTGATGAATAGGGAGGAAGAACTTACCTGTGACGACGCTGACGGACTGGCTAATTTGCTGGATTTCTTTACCGTGGATAAACCTTCTTCTCGCCGGGAAAAAGGGTGGATTAGCTTTTGCCCGGGGCGTACGGTTGCCTATGCCCGCGCGCTGCCTGTTCAAATAACCGCTTCCCAAATGGAAAGTTTGCGTTCTTTTGCCCAAAACGGCTGGAAGGGCAACAGCCCCATAGAGGCGCAGCTTAGCGAGGCGGAGCGGCGGGCCGCTTCCTCGCGGACCAAAGAACAAGCTTTGGCGAAGAGCCGTCAGGCAAACCAGGCCCAGGCGGTTTTAAAACAGGCGTTAAACCGGCAAAATAAACCTTCCGCCGGCGCGTACAAGGCGCATAGATGCGCCGTCTGTGGGCAAGAAATAGAAGAGGCGGATTTTGTCCGTCTGTCCTATCCCAAAAAAGGCCTGTGGGCCTTTGCGCACCGCAGCTGCAACCAAAAGCGCAAACAAAAAGGGGATAAGATACTTCCCGCCAATTTACTAAAATACGGCGAGGCAATCCAATAACAATTTACCCGGTTTATTACCGGGTTTTTTATGCTCCAAACACCCTGAAAGACTAATCTGTTTTATTAGTTGAAAAAGGGGCATATCCTCTAAATACTATAGTAAGTAGGAAGGAGGAGTTATGAAAAAGATTTGTTTTAAAAGTTTATTGTTGGCGGGTTTTATGGCGGTGGCCGGGGTGTTTGCTTCCGCGGCCGTTTTGGACGCCAAGGAGTTTAAAGCCCAGCAAAAAGCGGTGGCCTCCAAGCTGGAGGTCTTGCGCCAGCGTTTGGATAAATTAGGGGGGGTGGATTTGAGCTTGGCGTTTGTTATGTCCGTTAAGTCCAAAGACGCCTTGGCCGTATCCAGTACCGTACTGGCTTATCAGGACTATGCCCAGAAACGCTCGTTGGGGATTTTAATGGGGGCCGCTATTCAAAACGCGTCTAACCCGGTGGCTATGCAGCAGGTGCGTGACGAAGAATTTAAAAAACTGCTGGCCTCCGCCCCGCAGGAACAGTATGGGGTGGAAAGCACTTTTAAAACCTTGGACGAGTTGGTAAATATGGAGGATGTTTCTTTGGCGCAAGTGATTGGGGCGGCCAAACGTATGAATCCCCAAAGCCGCGCCCAGGCACAGGTTAAAAAAGCGGTAAAACAAGCCGCCAAAGACGCCGGTAAAAAGAAATAAAACGGATCATTTAACATCAAAACGCCCCGTAACCGGGGCGTTTTTTTATAGCAGCGGCAAGAAATATAAGCCCATGCTTAGAAAGAGATAAAGGACATTTTCCACAAAACACCCAGCCAAAGCCACCAACCGGCTAACAGAGAGGCGGTGACAGGCAAAATATCACTTGCTTTAAATTGGTTGGGCACTTCTTTTCCCGTTAAAGCGTTTACGCGGGTCTGGAACCGGGCCACAATTGCGCAAAAAACAGCCAAAGCCGCCAGTTTGTACCAGCTGGGCAATACCACCGCTCCCGCCAAGCTGACCAACCATAGCGTGCAGGAAAACCACGCCGCCCCGGCCGGAGGCTTGCGCATGTATTTGCATGTACGGTTAATAATTCCGGCTAATTGGTAAAAAGTAACAAAACCGAAAAAAGCCCGTATAACAGGCCAACCCTTAAGCGGGGTTTTAGCGGAATTTAAATATCCTTTCGCAATGGCTTTCCATTGTTTATAAAACCAGTATAATACATATACTCCGCCCGTAATAAACAGATAGGCAAACAGTTTACCCGCCCCGCTAAAATAATAAGCGTTGCTGAGCCCTTTTCTTTTCAGTTCTTCTTTGTCTGCTTTGCGTTTGGCTTCGGAGGTATAATCCCAGCGGCGCAAGGTAAAAAAATAAATAGCGTACAAACCGCCAAAAACCAATACAAAATCCATCCATCTTTCCATAGGCTTATTATAGCAATTAAGGGAGGGGTTGTAAGTCGGCAAAAATCAGACGGGAAGAAAAGTCTACTTTTACTTGTAACCCTTGTTGCCCCAAACGCGCCGGCGGAAACCACATAACCGCCGTTTTTTTAGACACGCTCCACATGGCGGGTTCATATTTCCAGTTTTCAAGCGCGGCGTTAAGTGTTCTTTGCTCAAACAATTGGCCCAGTATTTCTTTCATACTGGCGCTTTGGCGGCGGGAATTGATGAGAAACTTATCCGTACTGTACAGCGCGTAGCGGGACGGGCGAAACGTATAGGCCTGCAGGGAAGGGTTTAAGTCTAATTTAAGCTGATAAAAACGCAACGGGTTTTTTAAGTGCGTCAAATAACGTTGCTTAAAAGTTTGCAGCAGAGAGGAGGGATGTTTTTGGGGAATCAGGCCGTTTATTTGGTCCAGCAGGTTTTGCTCCGCTGCGGATGAGGGAGGAACAACCTGTTGGCAAAAACGGATACTTATCAATTCTTGTTCTATTAACGCTTTTAGTCCTTTCTTAATTTTTAAGCGCGTCAAAGTGGGGCTTTGGGCAAAAAATTGTTCTAAAAATTGGGTCCGGAGTTTTTCTTGCTTAGTCGGAAAGAAAGGAAAAGCCCATGAAGAGGAATAAAAAAAGCTTCCTATCAAAAAAAAGATAAGAACTCTTTTAATAGATAATAAAAAATTATTCTTCATTTGATTTTTGCATTATTGGGCCAAATTCCTGCTGGGAAAGCGGAAAATCCCCCACTGCAATTTTTAAAATATTTTCCTGCGGCTTAAATGCAAAATGCAGGGCGTTGGCGTCGTCTTTCGGTAGGAAAGAAATCACCGCCGCGCCGGAGGCAAACTCAACGCTTTGGTACGGCGTAAACGGGCAGGGATTTTGCGGCGTATTGAAAGATAAAAGGATATCTTTCAAAATTTGTATTTCTTCTGAAGAAGCGGTATACAAATCTGCCGGGTGCTGTATGGTTAAAGCGTAATTCTGCAAAGCCGGCACGGAATGTAGGGCGGCGCTTAATTCTTGATAGCGTTTTAAAATGCGGTGTTGGGTTTCTGGGAAAGGATAGGCTTGTTTTACAGTATGCGCAAATTCTTCTTGTATTTGTTTTTGACGCCGCTTATGAAATAACGAGGGGGTAATGCTTCCCTTTGGTTGTAAAACATTGGCCTTAATGGCCTCAATAGTTTGCGCCGCTTTTGTTTTTTGCAGAACAAGGGCACGCCAAGTTTGGGCTTGTGATGCAAGGCAAACAAGCAGCGGTACGGCGGCACAGAAAATGGTTTTGATAACGCGGCGCATAATATAAAATCTCCTACACACAGGATAGAAAAATAATTGTTTTCTTTAAAGGGCTTTTGGGACGGTTGTTGCGCCCACCCGGAAGTTGAATAAATAAACCCCGCGATAAGGCGGGGTTATTTCAGAATAAATATATAATTATTTATGTCCGTATTTGCTGGTGTTTTGCAGGCCATCCATCCACATTTTCAAAAAAGCTTTGGTGCGCTGCGCTTTTTCTTGTGCAATGGCTTCACGCATTTGGTTTAATTGGGTTTGAAGCAAAAACATATGTCTATTGTTGGCGGCGTCAAAAACAATTCCGTCTTTTTCCAACAATTTTCCGGCTTGGCTGAAGGCTTTTAACAATTCTTGGTTGCGTTTTTGCATTCTTTTATAGGAGGAATGCGCCAGCATGCTTTCCGAAAGGCGCATGATGGCAAATTCTTCCGTGCCTTGCAGGTAGGGATGTTGTTTATCCAAAACGTTGGTTGCGGATTCTAAAATGGCTTGGGCGTTTTCCTCTAATATTTTTTCCACGCTTTGATATAAATCCGCAAAGGAATATCCTTGGGGTAAAGTGCGGACGGCTTTGAGCGCTGCGTTTTTAATAGGGGTTAATTCTGCGGAAATGGGCGCAGGCTGTGCAAAAGCGGCGCAGCTGAAAATAAGTAAGCCAAAAACAGCTATGATTTGCTTTTTCATAAAAACTCCTTGTCAAAAGTAATATACTGCATATAAAAAATTTAGTTAATTTTGTTATTTGCCCAAAAGGGCCAAAGGACCTATTTCCGTGTGTTTTTTGGACCTACCCCGTTTTTGGGCCCTGTGAGAGACGCCTTAAAAATACTAAAATATTCATATCCCGCAATATGGTTTTGTTCTAAAACCGTATGGGAAAATTTTTTAGGACTTCAATTATTCATATGAACAATACCCGTCAGGACGTAAGAAACGTGGCCATTATTGCGCACGTAGACCACGGCAAGACCACTATTGTGGATTCTTTGTTAAAATTTGCTGGAGAATTTAACGTAAAAGAAGGCCAGGCGCAGGAAACGGTGCTGGATTCCAACCCGTTGGAGCGTGAGCGCGGCATTACCATTTTAGCCAAATGCACTTCCATTGAATATAAAAATCACACCATTAATATTGTTGACACTCCCGGCCATGCTGATTTCGGCAGTGAAGTGGAACGCGTGCTGCGTATGGTGGACGGCGCCATTTTAATGGTGGACGCGGTGGAAGGCCCCATGCCGCAAACCCGTTTTGTGCTTCGCAAAGCCTTGGCTTTGGGGCTGCGTCCTATTGTGGTAATCAATAAAATGGACCGGGACCACGTCCGCCCCAGTGAAGTGGTGGACGAAGTGTTCAATCTCTTTATGGAACTGGGCGCTACGGACGAGCAGCTGGATTTCCCTATTATTTACGCTTCCGGCCGCGCCGGCTGGGCCAGCTTGAAAATGGAAGAGCCCGGCAAAGACATTGCCCCCGTGTTGGATACCATTTTATCCCATGTACCCGCGCCGGTGGCCATGCCGGACGCTCCCTTACAGATGCAGGTAACCATGCTGGACTATAATAACTTTTTGGGTCATGTGGGCATTGGGCGCATTTTAGCCGGTAAGGTAACCCGCGGGCAAAATGTGGTGCTTATCCACCACGACGGTTCCACCACTCCCGCCAAAGCCGTTAAGATAGAACGTTTTATGGGGCTTGGCAAACAAGATTTGGAAAGCGCCTGCGCCGGGGATATCGTATCCATAGCCGGTTTGGAAGGCGTGGACGTGGGAGACACCATCTGCCAGCCGGACGCGTTAAAACCGCTGCCGCCGTTGGCTATTGACGAGCCCACCATGTCTATGGACTTTATGGTGAACGACAGCCCCTTCGCCGGCAAAGAAGGCAAATTTGTAACCAGCCGCCATTTAAAAAACCGTTTGGAAAAAGAAGCCCAAACCAATGTGGGTTTAAAGGTGGAACAGCTGGAAGGGGAAGGGCGTTTTAAAGTATACGGCCGCGGGGAACTGCACCTGACTATTTTGATTGAAAATATGCGCCGTGAGGGTTTTGAGCTGGCGGTATCCTCGCCCGAGGTTATTTATAAAGAAGAAAACGGGCAGGTGTTGGAGCCTATGGAATACCTTATTTTGGATATACGCAGTGAATTCCAGGGCGCCGTTTTCACCATGCTGGGCACCCGCGCCGCCAAGTTGGAAAATATGGTGGCGGAGGGCGAAGACCGCCTGCGCCTGGAATATTTAATTCCTTCCCGCGCGCTGATTGGTTTTAAAAATGAATTTTTGACCAATACCCGCGGTACGGGCATTATGCACCACAGCTTTAAAGGTTTTTATCCTAAAGTGAACGTGCCTCCGCTGCGCCATAACGGGGTATTGATTGCCAAAGAAGACGGAGAAACCACCCCTTACGCCTTGTTCGCTTTGGAAAACAACGGGGAGCTTTTCTTGGGCCCCAATATAAAAGTATACGCCGGGGAAATTGTAGGCCAAAACTCGCGCGATAATGATTTGGTGGTAAACCCTTGCAAGGCCAAACATTTAAGCAATATGCGCAGCAAAGCAAGCGATGAATCCTACACCCTCACCCCGCCCCGCGTGATGAGCTTAGAACAAGCGGTGGAATATATTGCGCCGGATGAATTGGTGGAAATTACGCCCACCTCTTTACGCTTGCGCAAGAAGATTCTTTCCCACTTGCTTCGCAAACGCAGCGAACGCGCCAGCGAGGAAGAAGAAGCTTAATCCCTGCCAATACGTTTCCATACCGGGCATTCTCTTTGGGGACTGCCCGGTTTTTATTTGGCGAGGGAAAACGCTTAAACGGTGTATAAAAACCCCTGTCTGAGTTGGCGGGGGTTTAAATGTTTACGCCGGAAATTTATGCCGCAATAAATGGCATTAACTGATTAAATCCGCCGTATTGTTTCTGCGTGTGGGCCGCGGAAATATGCCGGCCGAAGGCAAGGGGTTAACCGCGTGTTATTTTGGCGCGCAAACGCCATAAACCCATCCGCCAAGCGGGTAATATGTTTAAAGGCGTAGAAAGGGGGGAAGAAAGTTTATTTACCCCTTTTTGGGAGGAAAAAGTAACGCCGTATACGGGGCGCAGCGCTTCTTCTAATTCTTTAGAGGGAACTCCCCACGGGTAGAAAAAAGCGTTTATGGATAGTTTATGCAATTTTTCCAGCCGGGCTTTGCTTTCGCCGGCCTGCCAGGCCGCTTGCTGTGTGTCCAGTTCACTCAATTTGGTATATGAGAGCCCGTGCGAGGCAAAACTGACCCATTTGCTTTTTTTCAGTTCGGCCAGTTCGCTTTCATTTAGGGTGTTTTGCCAGGCCTCTTGCCGCGGGTCCTGCCAGGCATTGTATTGGCCTATGTGCTCTGCGCATAGGCATACGCAGGCTTTTATTTCCCGCTCTTGCAAAAGGGGAAATACTTCTTTATAAAAGCTTTCCAAACCGTATTTAAAAACCAATAACACCGGTTTTGGGGGAAGCGAAACCCCTTCTTTAAACGCCAGTAAATCTTCCGGCGTAACCGGGGTAAAACCCAGCTTTAATACCCAATCCAGCTTTTTGGCCAGTTTTTGGGGGGATATCCATTCTTTATAAAGGGCCGATCCTTTAGGAGCTTGCCCCACTTTGCCAAAACAAAGCACCGGCAAAAGCGGGGTTTTGTGTTTCCAAAAAGGGAAATACAGCCCGCAAAAAAGCAAACCGCCCGCCAGCGCCAGGCAAACAGACATGATAATGTAAAGCATTATTGGTTATCCCGTGTGTGCAAAAGCCACAGTTTCATGTATTTCACAAAAATGTAAAAGGTGGAAAAAGAGGCCCAAATAAAACCGCGTATTCCGTCTAAAAAACCCAGTTTGAACACGTAGCGGCGCAAAAATTCCAGCGGCAGGATAAACAAAACCGCTATAAAACTGCGTTTTTTACCCTTTTCGTACATGGTTTGGGCGGCTAATGTGGTATATTTGTTAAATTTTTCAAAATAAGTTTCTATGTCATTATAAGAATAATGCATAAAAACATTTTTTAAGCGGCCCGTGCGGCCTTCTACGCACAGCCGTTCATGCACCAGGCCCCCTTCGTAGCGGGCTTTTTGGGCGCGCACCAAACGCAAAATGTGTTCTTTTTTCAGGCCGCCGTGCCGCATGCGTTTGCCTAAGAAACAGTTTACGCGCGTCAGCTCAAAGCCGTCATAATCCGTATTTTGTACGGCTTGGCGGATTTCCTGCGCCAGCTGAGGGGTAAGCACTTCGTCGGCGTCCAAAGAAAGGGCCCAGGTTGTTTTTACTTGGTCCAAGGCAAAGTTTTTTTGCGCGGTAAACCCTTCAAAAGGGTGGGTAAATACGCGCGCTCCAAACTGCTGGGCGATGGCGGCGGTATCATCGGTAGAATCGTCCACCAATACAATTTCGTCCACCAGCTCTTTGGCACTGGCAAGACATTTGGCTATTTTATCGGCTTCGTTGCGTGCGATGATAAACAAAGTGATTTGCGTCGTCATAAATTTTATTTTATCATTTAGCCCGCTTAAAAGAAATAGCCTAAAAAGGGAAACCCCCCTGGCAGGGTTTGGGACCAGAGGGGTTTGGGGGATTAAATGAAAATTTATTCTCTTTCTATATTATTAAAATATAACTTTTGTTCGTTTTTCAACAGGGCCATTGGACCCAAAATCAAAAATATTTTGTGCCTAGAAGCTTTTGGGCCTTTTGTTGTATAATTTGTTAGGACCTAATAAAAGGGGGAAAATATGAAAAAAACCATTTTGCTGTTTGCCGTTTGTTTGTGTGCGGCGGCGTGCCAAACGCTGCCTACCTCTTCGGAATATTTAGCCCGGGGGGACGGTTATTTTAAAGACGGAAAAATAGAACAGGCTCTGAAAGCCTATGATAAAGCCTTGGCTTTAAACCCGGACCGTACCGATATTTACGCTTCCCGCGGCGCGGCTTATTTCTTCAAAGGCGATTATGTTTCCGCACAAAATGACTTTTTAACCGTGGTGGAGAAAAACCCCTATCAGGCGGACGCTTACACGGCGCTGGGTTCTGCCCTGGCCGCTTTGGGCGATTATGACAACGCGTTAAAAATGTTTAGCATTTCTTTAAATTTAAACCCTTCCAAGCCGGAAACGTTTTTTTCCCGCGGCGGCGTGTTTTTTATGCAGGAAGAATATGATAAAGCCATTGCCGATTATACGTCCGTCATTTTGTTAGCTCCCGCCGCAGAAGTGTACAACGCCCGCGGCGCGGCTTATTTAAAGAAAGGGGACACTGCCAAAGCGGAAGATGATTTTAATGTGGCAAAAGGGGGCCGCTTCCCGGAAAAATTAAACGAATATTCTATGATAGACTAAATTTTTCGTCGGGAATTAAATTTTCTTGCGCAGTTAATCTTGGTTTTGGTATAATATTTTTGTCAGATTTAAGTCACCGTAGCTCAGCTGGTTAGAGCGAGCGTTTCATAAGCGCTAGGTCGGTGGTTCGAGCCCACCCGGTGACATTTTTTACCCTTCGCTTTGGCGAAGGGTTTTTTATATGTAAAAACCAGTGCAAAAAATAAAAAAATGTATTATAGTATATATAGTACGGAGAAACTGTTATGAAAAAACTTTCTGTCCTTTTTTTATTGTTAGCCGCTGGTTTGCCGCTGTGCGCTCAGTCTACCTGTGAAACGCGGGTGGACCGTAATTTGGATAAAACAACCATGCAAAAAGTGCATTATTGTTTATATCCGGAAGAAGAGCCCAGCACGGAGCCGGAATCCCAGGTAATTTATTTTGCGGCCTATGATTCCCGCGCGCCGCGTCCTTCTCAAAAACCCAGAATCCCCATGGAGATTGTCCAGCCGGAAGGGGCTGTATATCACGAAGAAGCCCTTTCTAAAAACAGAGAATACTGGGAAGCCAAACATTACCCGCTTTTTACCAATGATATCCCGTCTTCTGAAGATGAGCGGGAAGTAAACTGCGCCGTGATGGAGCTGTTCCCCGGTTCCACCTTTGTTCCGCCGCCCACGGCAACGCGTATTATTATGTATCGTAACGGGCGGGACGGGGCTTATAACGGCCCGGTCACTGTATTGTACGGCGGGAAAGAAGTGGCCTTGCGTGATAATGGAGACGGCACTTTTTCTATCCCGGGTACGGAAGACGAAGACGGGAAACCGTTAACGGGGTATTTCGCTTACGACCCTACCGGCGCGGAAAATAAAGAAAACGAAGTGTATTATAAACCGTCGGTCAGTTTAAGCACGACAAGAGGAAACCCCTATTTTAAATCCAAATAAAGGAGCGGCGCCCGCCTGGGCTGTGAGAAATTTTTTATGCAAAAAATTGTAGCTTATTTAAAAAAGCCGTTTGAAGCCAAAGGCATGGTCATTGGCGTGGTGGACACCTGTTTAAAAGCGGTTACGGTGTTTGTTTGGGGATATTTGACGGTGGTGTTGTGTTCCCTGTTTTTTAATTCGTTATTGATTGATTATAACCCGTTAAATAAACTGTGGTGGTTTTCTTACTGCTTTTTTATTTTCTTTGGGGCTACGTTACTGGCGTATATCTTGTTGTTTGTGCGCACGTACGACGAAGAGGACGAATAAACCCCACTCTGCTTTTATTCACCGGCGCGAGCTAACGGCTTTGCGCCGTTTTTATTATCAGCCTATGAAGAAACATACCCTCAATACACCCCGTCTTTATTTGCGCGGGTTTATGCCGCAAGACGCCGGGGATTTGCTGGCTTATTTAGCCTGTCCGCGTTCCAATTGTTTTTTGGATGAAAAACTATCTTCTTTAGAGGCAGCCAAGCAAAGCATCGCCCAGCGCAGCCAAGACCCGCTGCAATTAGCCCTGGTTCTTAAAGAAGAGCAAACCGTTATAGGCCATGTGTTTGCCCGGAAAGAAAGCCCGGATACGTATAGCGTAGGGTGGTGCCTGAATGCCCGTTATGAAGGAAAAGGATATGCGTTTGAGGCGGCTTGTGCGTATTTGTCTTTCTTGTTTTTTTCTCAGAACGCGCGGCGGGTGTACGCTTATGTGCAGGAAGGAAATACTCGTTCCCAAAAACTGTGTGAGAAGTTAGGCTTTCGCCGGGAAGGTTTGTTTAAGGAGTTTATTTCTTTCATAACATCGCCGGACGGTTCCCCTGTATACGAAAACACGTTGCAATACGCCATTTTGAAAAAAGAGTGGGAAAAAATCCACAATATGGAAATTGCCCAAGCGGAGTAACTTAGACCAAACAAAACGGCTTAATCAGTTTATTTGCTGCAAAATGCGGCGGGCTTCTGTCCGGTCTTTTTTTAATTGGCTTACTAAGGCGTCTAATCCGTTAAATTTGGTTTCGTCGCGCAGTTTTTCATAAAAGTATACGGTGATTTCTTTCCCGTAAATATCTTGGTTAAAATCAAAGATATGCACTTCCACCAGCGGAATGGAGGACTGTATGGTATTTACCGTGGGGCGAAAGCCTATATTGCAAAAACCTTGATATACTTTTCCTTCCGCCAGTACCTTCACCGCAAACACGCCCAAAGGCAGTATTTTGTATATTCCCGTATCCAAATTGGCGGTGGGAAAGCCCAGCGTGCGCCCCAATTTGTTTCCTACAATCACGGTGCCGGTTACTTCATACGGGCGGCCTAAAAACGCGTTTGCTTGGGTGATATCCCCGGCAGCCAGCGTCTTGCGGATTAAAGAGGAAGATATTTTTTGTTCCCGGCAGGACAGAAAATCCAGCACTTCAAAGGGCAAATCCCGCTTCAAACATTCCGTGCGCAAAAAATCGGCCGAGCCTTGGCGGTCCTTGCCAAAGGCAAAATCTTTGCCTATTAAAAGACCTCCCATTTGATAGCGGGTTAATAATTCGTTAAAGAAATCAGCCGGGGACTGATTGTGTATTTTGTCAAAATCCAAC
Organism: Candidatus Avelusimicrobium aviculae; assembly: GCF_949292495.1. NCBI lineage: Bacteria > Pseudomonadati > Elusimicrobiota > Elusimicrobia > Elusimicrobiales > Elusimicrobiaceae > Candidatus Avelusimicrobium > Candidatus Avelusimicrobium aviculae. Next base: position 121,113 of record NZ_CASEZB010000003.1, on the reverse strand, counting down.
GCGATGGTTTTTGCCGCGCTGGCTTTTTGCAGAAGTAATTTTTTTTCCTGCGGGGTGGTAAGTATAGTCATTTCCGGGTGAGGGGCCAGCAAGGTTTTGGGCGGAAGGGGGAAATACAACACCAACGGCTGCTGCAATGCGTGGGCCGCCAGTACGTTCAAACGGTTAAACAAAAACTGGTGGCCGGCGTGCACCCCGTCAAAGGTTCCTATGGTAATAAAATGTTTAGTTTTCATGGGCTTGCGGCTCCGGCCGGTTCTGCGGGACGGGAATAAAACGGGAGTAGATGGTGCCCGGCGTACTGTCTTTTATTAAGGCCCCGTCAAAGGCGTCTTTCACGTCCAAGTCCCCTATGCGGGTTCGTCTCAGCGCGCAAATATGTCCCGTGGTGCCTAATTTTTGGGCCAACATCCACCCCATAGAACGTACATAAGTGCCGCAGGAACAGGTAAGCGTAAAGGCAATTTGGTTGTTGGGGAGCAGTTTGATATTGCTCCACTGCAAAATACGCACGGTGTTATAGCGGCGTTCTATTTCGTGCCCGTTGCGGGCTAGGTCGTACATGCGTTCCCCGCCGATTTTTTTAGCGCTGAAAAAGGGGATAGGCTGCTCCACCTCGCCGGTTAGGGTTTGGGTGGCTTGTTGAACGTCCTGCAGGGTAAATGGGGGGATGGGAGCGGTTTGGGTTTCCTCTCCGTATGCGTCCCAGGTATCCGTTTCCCGTCCCAGCTCAAGGACGGCGTCATACGTTTTGGTTTGTTTTAAAAAATAGTCTTGCTGTTTGGTGGCGTCTCTTCCCACCAAAAGCAACAATAAACCGGAAGCCATAGGATCCAACGTGCCGCTGTGTCCTATCTTTTTAACGTGCAAAGCTTTGCGCGTTAAGATAATAATATCATGGGACGCGTAATCTTTGGGTTTATCTACCAAAAACAGCCCGCTGATAAGCGGTTTACCGAATTTTTTTGACGACATTTTTCACTACTTCGGCCAGTTCTCCGGTAACGTCTTCCAGCGCTTTGCCGGTTACTTTAAAGCCGGAGGCGCGGGCATGGCCCCCGCCGCCAAATTTTTGGGCTATTTGGCTTACGTCTACCGCGTTGCGCGCGCGCAGGTTTACGGAAACTTTATCATCTTCTTCTTTAATAAGGGCGGAAACTTCCACCCCGGGTATCATGGTGGGCTGGCTGACTATCCCCTGTGTTTGGGCCGGGGTGGCGCCCAAAGCCTCAAAATCGCGCTTAGTGAGCACAATTTGGCTGTATTTGTTGTCAAAACGCAGTTCCATTTTTTCTAAAGCGCGGCCCAAGAGTTTTAAGTCTATGTAGGGCTTGGTAAAGTAAATGACTTGGTTGATTTGCGCGATATCCGCCCCCAAAGCCACCAAGGCGGACGCCACGCGCAGCGCCTCCGCGCTGGTGTTGCTGTGCAGAAAGCGGCCGGTGTCCGTTTCCAGCCCGGTATAGAGGCAGGTGGCCTCGTCCGGCGTGGGGAGAAGGGCGTCCTCACTGTCTTCAAAAAGTTGGAAAATAATTTCTGCCGTAGAGCTGGCGGAAGAATCTATATAATTAATATGACCGTATTCATCGCTGATTAAATGGTGGTCTATATTAATAATGGTTTTTGCGTTTTTAAGTACGTTTTCCAAGTCTCCGCCGCGGGTGCGGTCGGAACATTCCAGCAAAATCACGGTGTCAAATTTGGGGTTTGCCGGCAGTTTGTTTACGTGTATGTTTTGCAAACCGGGCAGAAATTGCAAATCATTGCCAATGGCGGGGGTGGCGTAGGCGTAAGACTTTTTACCCAAGCGGCTGAGCAAAGAAACCATGGTTAATGTGCAGCCCAGGGAGTCCCCGTCCGGGTTTTGATGCCCGGCAATAAAAAAACTTTTGCCGTTTTTTAAGGCTTGCCAAATAGAGGCAAAGATGGTTTCTCTAGTTTTCTGCTTCATGTTTTTCCTTCTCTATAATTTGGAAAATAGATTCCACCCGGGAGGCTTGCTCCGGGGTGTTGTCGTATTCAAAGCTAAAAGAAGGAATGCGTTTTAAATGCAGGCGGTGGCGGAGCAATGCCCCAATTTCTTTGCGCAGCAAAGATAACGCTTCCTGGGTTTTCTTTTTATCTTCCGGGCTGCCAAATACGGAAAAATACACTTTGGCGGAAGATAAATCTTTAGATACATGCACCGAGGTAATCGTCACAAAACCGCCCAATTCCCCGTCGGCGGACATTTTGGTTACATGGGTGTTTATTTCTTCTAAAAAAAGGGTTTCCAAGCGTTTTATTCTGTCTATCATAAACATATTATACCATTTTGAAAGCTGGGTTTTTTTTGTAATAAAAGCTTGTTTTTTATAATAAACTAAAGTATATTATTTATAGAAGGTTTTGGGCCTGCCTAAAAACCTTCCGCTTGAGGATGCGGCATGCATGATTTTATAATAGGAGAGTATTTATGAACAAGAAAGGTTTTACCTTAATTGAGTTGCTGGTGGTGGTGCTGATCATTGGTATTTTGGCCAGTGTGGCGTTGCCCCAGTATACCAAAGCGGTGGAAAAATCCCGCTCTACGGAGGCTATTTCTTTGCTGAGCAATTTGGCGAAAGCGCAGGAAATATATGCCTTAGCCACCAATTCATACACCAATGATATGAACGCATTGGATATCCAAATGCCTAATATCACGGGAACAGGGGTGGTAAGCTCTATGCAGACCAACTCTTTTACCATTACCATTCGCAACGCGAACGGGGCGGATGTTTTTCAGGCCACGGCTACGCGCGGCGGCTCTTCCAATGCGGGTTCCGCTAATTATAACTACACCATTGTGGCGCGTATGGCGCGTGGGCAGTCTTTGCAGATGTGGTGCCAACCTGGTACGGTTACCACTGTAGCTGCCTCGGCCCCGGCCTTAACCGGTACTTCTGAATCTGTCAGAATGTGCAAGAGTATTGCCAATGGTAATGCCAACGGCTCTATTATGGAGTAAGTTTTTACGGATAAAAAACCCCGCCTGATGGCGGGGTTTTTTTATGTCTATGCGGTGAGGCGCAGTGTAGGCAAGAACAAAAACACCACCCCAATTTGGGGCGGTGTTTTTTGTTAGTTTAAATGCTTGGTTTAGTTTTGCCCGGGGGCTTTTTTGGTGTCTCCCATTTTGGCTAAATGCATATCTACATCCAAAGAATACACCAAACAGCCTTTGGGTTGTTCTTTTAGCAGGGGAAGCAGTTCCCTGTCCATAAAACCGTTTATTTTATCGGCTTCGTCTACCATTTCCATTACCACCGGGTATTTTTCCACCAGTTCAAAATAACGGGTGTTGCGTAAAACGCTGCTGGGGCCATAGCCCAGCATGGCGCGGCTGGCGGTAACGCCGGCTAAGCCAAAATCTTTGGCTTTTTTGGCGATGATTTCATACAGCAGTACATGGTTTATACGGTCCGTACTGCTTAAATATACTTTTAAAAGCTTCATTTTTTTGCTTTCCATGTTAAGGCCCCCTGGGGAAGTGTCCCTTTTTGTATTATAACAGAAATTATTTTTGTTTGGGTAAGGAAGGGAAAAATTTCAAAGAAAACAAAAAACCCCGGCTTTTCCGCCGGGGTTTTGAATGTTTTGTTTTTACATTTTTATACGTCTTGTAATATTATCTTTGCGGAAACATTCTATGGTGTCTCCTTCCAAAACGCCTTTAAAGCCGGCTACCAAAATACCGCATTCGTAGCCTTTTTCCACTTCTTTTACATCGTCTTTAAAGCGTTTTAAGCCTTCAATGCGCCCGCGGCCCACTTCTTCGGCTCCGCGTTTAATGCGCACTTCATAACCGCGTACCATTTTACCGCTGTCCACCAAAGAACCGGAAATCAAGCCGGAGCTTAACTTCATTACTTTTTTAATGGTGGCGGAGCCGATTAAGGTTTCCACCACGTCTGGTTCCAGCAAGCCTTCCATAGCGGCTTTGATGTCTTCCAGCAGTTCAAAGATAATGGTGTAGAGGCGTATTTCTATGCCTTCGTGTTCGGCTTCCGCCTGGGCTTTGTTTTCAACGTCCACATGGAAACCGATTACCACCGCGTTGCTGGCTTTGGCAAGCAGAATGTCAGACTCGTTAATATTTCCGGGGGCGGAAAGGATAATATCCAGTTCCACCTCGTCGGACGGAATACGCAACAGGGCATCTTTAATGGCTTCAATGGAGCCTTGCACGTCAGCTTTCAGGATGATTTGCAGTTTTTTCACGCTGTTTCCGTCCCCGTCTTTGCGCAAGTTCATTAAAGAAACCTGTTTGCGGTGGGCTTGAGAATCTTCTTTCTGCGCCAGCTTGCGTTTTTCTGCCGCGTAGCGGGCTTCTTTTTCGCTTTCCATGATGTAGAGCGTATCGCCCACCTGCGGGGGTTCCCCGTTGATGCCTAAAATTTCCGCCGGCACGCTGGGGCCTATTTTTTGGTAGCGCTGGGAATTTTCGTCAATCAGCGCGCGTATGCGCCCATAGCTGGTGCCCACGATAAACGGGTCGCCCACTTTCATGGTGCCTTTTTGCACCAATACGGTGGCTACCACGCCGCGTTTATTATCGCGCTTGGATTCCAAAATAACGCCTACGCCCAGGCGGTCCGGGTTGGCTTTTAATTCCATAATTTCCGCTTGGAGGGAAATCATTTCCAAGAGTTTATCAATATTGATTTTTTTCTTGGCGGAGATTTCTACAAAAATGGTATTGCCCTGCCATTCTTCCGGCACTAAACCGCGGGAAGCCAAGTCTTGCTTTACGCGGTCCGGGTTGGCACCGGGGAGATCTATTTTATTAATAGCCACAATAATGGGGGCTCCGGCGGCTTTGGCGTGCTCCATGGCTTCTATGGTCTGGGGCATAATGCCGTCCGTGGCGGAAACCACTAATACCACAATATCCGTAGCTTGCGCCCCGCGTGCGCGCATGGCGGTGAAAGCCTCGTGCCCGGGGGTGTCTAAAAACGTAAGGGAACCGCGGGGGGTTTTTACCCGGTACGCGCCGATATGTTGGGTAATGGCGCCGGCCTCTCCTTCCGCAACGTGGGAGCTGCGTATCGCGTCCAACAGGCTGGTTTTGCCGTGGTCCACGTGCCCCATAATGGTAATTACCGGGCTGCGGGGTTTTAAAGAGGCAGGGTCGTCCTGCTGTTCCATGATGTGCAGGGTTTCCTGGTCCAAATCTTCTTCCGCCATATCGGCTTCAAAACCGCATTCGCTTAAGATAAGCTCAATCATGTCTTTTTCAAGACGCTGGTTGATGGTGGCGAACACGCCCAGGCCCATTAATTTTTTGATGAAATCATTAATTTTGAAATTCATCTTTTCGGCCAGTTCTTTCACCGTGGGGGTGCCCACGATGCGGATTTTTTTGGAATCCTTTACCGGGGCCGCTTCCTGCTGGGGTTTTACATGGCCGTGGCGGTCCAAATGGGCCGGCTGAGCCTGCGGCTGCGCGGGACGCGGCGCGGGTTGCTGAGCCGGTGCCGGTTTGGGAGCCGGCTGTGGTTGGGCTTGTTGCACAGCGGGGCGCGGTTCCGCGGCCGGTTTAGGGGCTTGGGGCGCGTTTTGCTGCGGGGCAGGCGGAACGACGGGTTCCGGCTGCGGCGCGGGCTTAGCGGGCTGCGGGGCCGGTTGTTCCACGGGTTGTTTTTCAACCGGTTTAACTTCTTGCTGTACCGGTTGGGCCGCTTCCGGCGCTTTAGCGGGAAGCGGCTCTTTTTTGTGCGCCGCGCGGGTGGAAGCTTTTTTGGTTGTTTTGGGCTTCTCCTGCGTTGTTTTTTTAGCCGTGGTTTTGCGCGCGGCCGGTTTTTTGGCGGTTTTCGGTTTATCTTCCGCCGGTTTTTTTGCGGCTGTTTTTTTGGCGGCCGGTTTTTTTGCTGCCGCTTTTTTAGCCGGGGAGGTTTTTTCGTCTTCCGCCTTAGTTGGCTTCTTCGCTGTGGTCATCCGTTACCTCCTCTTGGGGTTCTTGGGCCCCTTGCTGGGCGGCTAAATATTTTTTTGCCCCTTCAATAATTTTAGCGGCGGTCTTTTCACCCACGCCTTGCAACGTGGCCAAGTGTTCCGGCTCTACGGAAGCGATTTTTTCTACCGTGGTGAAACCCGCTTTTTGCAGCACTTCAGCCATTTTCGGGCCGATGCCTTCCACATCCGCCAGGGCGGATTGGATTTGCTCGCTGGCTTCTTTGCCTTCTTGGGCTTTCTGGGATTCGCTCTTGACTTCCAAATTCCAGCCGGTCAATTTGCTGGCCAGTTTAATGTTTTGCCAGTCTTTGCCGATGGCAATAGCCAGTTGGTCATCGGGCACGATGATGGTGGCTTTTTTGTCGCTCAAGCTGTCAATTTTTACATAGTTGGCTTTAGCCGGGGAAATGGCGTTCATCAGCACGGTGGAAACATCGGCGGAATAATTGATTAAATCAATGCGTTCGCCGGAAAGTTCGTTCATTACCGCGCGGATGCGTATGCCGCGCATGCCCACGCACGTGCCGATAGGGTCAATTTTGTGGTCAATGCTGGAAACCAGCACCTTGGCGCGGAAGCCAGGGTCTCTTTGAATATTTTTGATTTCCACAATGCCTTCATTAATTTCCGGCACTTCCACTTTAAACAGTTCTTCCATAAACTGCGGGCTGGTGCGGGATAAAATGATGTACGGCCCGCGCTGGCCTTTATCCATTTTAAAAGCGGCGGATTTATAGCGGGAAAGCACCGGGTCGTCCCCCACGTTGGCCAGGTCCGTCTGGCTGAGCACTTTGGCGATAATGGCTTTTACGCGGGAACCGTTTACATAACGTTCTTTTTTAATTTGTTCGCAATACGGCAGTATGGCTTCCACTTTGCCCAGGTCTACAATAATATCCCGGTCGGAAAAGCGGCGTACGGAACCGGTAATCACTTCGCCTTCGCGGGGTTTGTATTCTTTGTAGAAATTTTCGCGCTCAATGCCGCGTACTTTTTGAATTAACACCTGCTTGGCGATTTGCGCCGCAATGCGGGAGAAGTCTTCCACGTCCAGCGTGTTGGTTACGATATCGCCCGCTTTAGGGTGTTTGATATAAGCTTTGGCTTGTTCCAAATCAATTTCCGTTTCCGGGTTGGTTACGGTTTCCACCACGTTTAAGGTTTGAAAAGCTTTGATGGAGCCGGCTTCGGTATCAATTTTGGCGCTTATCTGCGCGGTTTTGCCCAAGTTTTTGCGCAAGGCGGAAACCAGGGCGTCCTCAATCGTTTTTAAAATGTCTTCGCGTTTGATGTTTTTTTCTCTTTCCAGGCCTTCTAATGCCATGACTAAATCTTTTGCTTCCATTGTGTTTTGTTCTCCTTAATTATTAAATTAACGCGGCCGTGTAATGCGGCCGCTTGGGTTAAAATTCAAGTACCGGGTCCAGCGTGGCTTTTTTGATGTTGTCATACTCAAAACGATAATTATTGGTGCCGTCCGCCAGTACAAAGCCGTTATCATCCGCCTGGGCGATAATGCCCGTAAAAAAGCCCAAGCCGTTTAACGGGGTTTTTAAAATTACTTTTACTCGTTCGTTTACAAAACGCTGGTAATGCTGGGGTTTTTTTAATACGCGGTGCACGCCGGGGGAAGATACTTCCAGCACGTAGGCGCCGTCTATTAAATTTTCCATTTCCAAAATAGCGTCTATTTTGTCGGTCAGTTCGCCGCAGTCGTCCAGCGTTACGCCGCCGGCTTTGTCTACAAAGAACTGAAGCACTTTTTTATGGCCCTGGGTTTGAATGACTAAATCCACCAGTTCCACGTTTAGCTGCTCAAGGGCTTTGCTTACGGTTTCTTCTATGGTTTTAGGGTCTCTCATCATAAAACATATCCTTAGGGGGTAAAATAAATTTCCCTATTAAGTAAAGAGCGACTTGTTGCCAAGTCGCTCCTTTCAGAACAATTCTATCTTAACATTATGGGGGGCCTCTGTCAACCCCGGGCGGCTGTTAAGAAAACCACTTAACACCCACCACGCCTATTACAATGAGCGCCAGCCCCGCCACACGGCCCGGGTTTTTGCCCTCGCCAAATACAAGCATATTAATTAATACCGCCCCCGCCGTACCGGCGCCAATCCACACCGCGTAGGCCGCACTGACGGGTAAAAACTGAAATGCCCAGTACAGCAGTATAAAAGAGGCCGCAAACCCGCCGCAAAAACCCATTAAACGGGGCAGCGTTTTGCGCTGGCTAAATTTTTTAAGGCCAATTACACCGGCTATTTCTGCCGCGGCCGCCGCAAATACTAAAAGCCACATCATAATGCACCTCCCGGCGTTTGGGGCCTGTCCGACAGTTTTAAAATAATTACGCCCGCTATCAGCACCGCAATAAAAACCAGCTGAAGCGGCTGGAACGCCTCTTTAAACAGCAGCCAATCCATCAGAGCCGTCCCGGCTGAGCCCACCGCCGCAAACACGGCATATACGGTTCCGGTGGGCAGGCCCTGGCATGCTTTGGTAAGGAAATAAAAATCCGTTACAATTACCAATACTACCAGTGCCCAGTGCCAAAACTTGCTTGCGCTGTTAAAACCATAGACCCACAATAACTCAAACAAACAAGTAAGGGCAACAAATATCCAAGGATTCACTTTCTTCATAAAACACCTCTGGCAGTTAGTCCATAGGCACCCCCAAAGCGCGTTCAATAAACAAACAGGTTTCTTTTTTTTGAGTAGCAATCTCTTCTTCGTCTACTTGGTTAAACAGGTAAACTTGTTCGGCTGCTTCTTCTATACAGCCGATTAATATGCGGGCCGTCATTTCCGGCCGGGTACCCACGGCCAGCTGGCGGATGTTTTGATTTAAAAAGTTTTTTATCCACTCGTAAATGGGTGTGTATAACGCTTCCCACCTGGTAATATGCTGGCTTTGGGTTAAACCGGTATATAAGAAGGCCAATATATCCCGGTATTTGCCAACGGCATTAAAAACGGCCTCTACGATTTGGTTTAGCTGCTGCCGGAGGGGGGCCTGCGGGTTTACGGTGCGTTTTATTTCTTTTTCCATTTTTGCCACCATATCCTGCGCAATGGCCGGCATAACGGCCAGTTTGGAAGGAAAATATAAATAAAACGTGCCCTGAGCCACCCCGGCTTCTTTTACAATGTCTGAAACTTTTGTTTTTTCTAAACCTTGCTTTTTAAACACCGCCATAGCGGCGTGAACCAATTTTGTTTTGGTATCCATTGAACCTCTTTGCTGTAAAAAAGGTGAATATGACTGACTGTCAGTCATATTCTACCTGTAAAAATGGCCTTTGTCAAGGGGGATGCAAAGAACCCTTGTTTACCCCAAAAAAGCTATAATAAAACCATGACATTTTTACCAAGCCGCACACCCGCTGTTTTGCGCCCCGCCCAAGAAGGGGAAGAAAAAACCGCTTTTAATATAATAGAAGCGCGGGTAACGTGGCTTGAGCAAAAAGGCATTAGCCAATGGCCTCGGGGGCATTATTTATCCGTATTTAACCAGGCCTATTTTAAAAAAGCCCAGGAAAAGGGGGAGCTGTGGCTGCTTGAGCAAAACGGACGCGCCGCGGCCTGTGCCGTACTGCTGGAGCAGGACGAGCGTTGGGGGCAGGACAATACCCCTGCCTGGTACGTGCACAATTTAGCTTCTTGGCCCCATTGCCCGGGGGCCGGGGCCCAGCTTTTGACACTGGCCGAGCAGGAAGCCGCCCGCCGCGGCAAACGCTACTTGCGGCTAGACTGCCTAACCGGTGCCCGCAAATTAAATGCCTATTACCGCACCAAAGGCTACCTTTTTTGCGGGTATTGGAAACAGCCGGAATATAAAGGCAACTTGCGCCAAAAATTATTACTGCCGGAGAAGGACGATGCGTCTATTTAAAATTGTTTTTGTGATTGTTAGTTTTCTGCTGCCACCCTGTCTTTTTGCCCAACAATACACCGTGGTAAACGGGCAAAAAGAGTTTGCCGATTTGGCGGACTGGGGCGCCTATCACGGGGGGGAGTTCTCTTTTGGCATGGGGGTTACCTCAAGCCCCAATTCTCCGGACGGTGGGGGCAACTATACCAAAAACGGCGCGGTGGTTGGCGGCACGTGGCTGGTAACGATGACGCCGCATATCTCCAGCGGGTTTGATTATACCTACGCGGGCTTTCGCACGCCGGCCCCGGTGCAAAATGTGCGTTATACGCTGGAGGCGCAGGAAGTTTTTGCCGCCTTTAAATTGAAATGGGACATAGCGCCCCGCTTCCGTTTATACTTGCCGGTAGGGTTGGGAGCTGCCTATTTGAGCCTTACCCAGCGTAAAGACGGCATGGAGTTAAAACGCGGCAAATGGGCTTTTGCCGCCTATGCGGGTGCCGGGGCGGAAGTGGATATTACGCCTACGGTGTTTGCGGGGGTGGAGTATCGCTACGTACGGCCCTTTATCCAAACCGGTGATTTGGACCCGCTGGCCGGTTCTTCCCGCTATTTTCAGATGCATCACTTTTTCCTTCGTTTAGGAAAACGCTTCTCTTAAACGTCTAATCCTTTTTTCCCCTTGCTAAAGCTTGATTAAAAGGTTTATGCTTAAAATGTAGTGCAAATATATTAGAAAAGGGGAATTACATGAAAAAAACAGTTGTATTTTTCCTGTTTGTATTAGGGGTTTGCCCGGCTTTTGCCCAAAAGGCGGCCGCCAGCGCCGCTGTGCAAAAGGCAAACGCACAGGTGGAAGCGGTGGTGCGTTCTATGGATACCACCGTTACCACTACTTCTTATGAAGTAACGGATAAAAATAAACGCGGTACCACCAGCTATGGTGACGTTACCCAAACCGTAGACGGGCAGGTAGACGCCAGCGTGGCGTATGCTTCTTACGATCCAAGCCGCTCTTCTTTAGCCAATGATTTGCCGTGGGAAGTTTCCTACGCGTATGGGGCTTCTTATTCTCCCAATGAAGTAAAAGGCGGTAAAAATTACGCCAAAACGGGCCAAGGCGCCGGGGTGAATATGTTGTGGAAAGCCACCCCGCATATGGCTGTTGGGTTGGATTACATGTTCTTAAACCCGGACGGGCGGGAGTATGCCAGCGAAGGGGTAAACTTCCACCAATTCCGCGCGCATAATATTGCGCTGGCTGGAAAATACACCGTAAACGCTTGGGATAATTTACGCTTGTACATTCCGTTTGGCGCGGGCATGATGAACGCCCGTTTAAAAACCGACGCCGGTACCGAAAGTACCAGCCAAGACAAATGGGGCGCTTCCCTTTATGCCGGGTTAGGCGTGCAGTATGATTTCTGCCCTTATTTGTTTGCCGGGTTGGAATACCGCTATGTGTACGCTTTTATCAGCGATAAACATCTTTCCAACTTTGCCAAAGACGACAACTTGCAGTTCCACGATGTATTTTTTAGGGTAGGTATGCGGTTTTAACCTACGCCCTTAGGCATGCAGTACCCCCGGGTAACAACCAACCCGGGGTTTTATTGGTATAAAAAATACCCCGGCCTGTTGTTGGGCACGGGGTTTTTTGTATCAGCAAGCGTTTAGATTATTTTTTTATCATTTCGGCCAGTTTCTCCGCGGCTTGCGCCAAGTCCCAGCGGGTTGCTTCTTTGTCGGTGCGTTTTTTGTATTCGCATTGGCCGTCTTTTACGGTGCGGCTGCTTACCACCAGGCGGTGGGGAATGCCGATAAGGTCCGCGTCTTTAAATTTAATGCCGGCGCGTTCGTCCCGGTCGTCCATTAAGACGGATATGCCTTTGGCTTCCAACGCGGCGGAAATTTCGTCCGCGTGTTTTTTAACGTCCGGGTTGGAGTCATAATCAATGGCTATCAGGCACACGTCAAACGGGGCGATGGGTTCCGGCCAGATAATGCCGTTATCGTCGTGGGATTGTTCAATGGCGGCAGCCACCACACGGCTTACACCAATGCCGTAACAACCCATAATCATCGGCTGGGCTTTTTGGTTTTCGTCCAAATAGGTGGCGCCCATAGCGTCGGAATATTTGGTGCCCAGTTTAAATACGTGGCCCACTTCTATCCCGCGTGTAAACTGGAAGGGTTTGCCGCAGCGGGGGCACAAATCACCGGCGGAGGCAATTTTTAAATCAGCGTATACGTCTACCTGAATATCGCGCAGGGGGGTAACGTTTAAGGTGTGTACGTCTTTTTCGTTCCCGCCGGATACGCCGTTTACTATGCCTTTTACGTAATTATCGGCGTAAATCATAATTTCCGGGTGTTTTTCTTTGAGCCCCTGCGCCCCGGCGAAACCCACAAAAGAGCCTGTGACTTGGGTGTAGGTTTCTTCGTCCGCTTTTACCAGTTCCGTGCATTTAAGCAGGGAACGGAATTTAGGCTCGTTTAGTTCATGGTCCCCGCGCACCAAGGCCACCACGGGTTTTCCGTCCGCCATAAACAGTAAGAGCTTAATCAGCTTGCTGGTGGGTACGTGCAGCATATTGGCCACATCCTCAATGGTGTAGGCCTTGGGGGTGGGCACGTTTTGCATGGGTTTTAAATCGGCCTCGTTTAAGGGGGCGAATTCAGGGCATTTTACTTCGGCTTTTTCCGTATTGGCGGCATAACCGCAGGAACAATCGGCAATGGCGTCTTCGCCGTTATCGGCCAGCACCATAAACTCGTGCGAAAAATTCCCGCCGATGGCGCCGGTGTCCGCTTCCACCGCTTTAAATTTAAACCCGCAGCGGGTAAATACGCGCTGGTAAGCGTCATACATGCGTTGGTACCAGTCGGAAGCGTCCGCGTCCGTGGCGCAGAAAGAATAGGCGTCTTTCATATAAAATTCCCGGGCGCGCATCACGCCAAAACGGGGGCGTATTTCGTCGCGGAATTTAGTGCCAAACTGATACAGGCATTTGGGCAGCTGTTTGTAAGAAGAAATGTCTTTTCTTACTAAATCGGTAATTACTTCTTCGGCGGTGGGGGCTACGCAGAATTCTCCGCCTTTGCGGTCTTTAATTTTTAATAACTGGTCCCCAAAGTGGGCCCAGCGGCCGGTTTCTTCCCACAGTTCTTTGGGCTGGATAACGGGCAGCCACAATTCGCACGCGCCGGCGCGGTCCATCTCTTCGCGTATGATTTGCTCCACCTTTTTAAGCACTTTCATGCCCAGCGGCAGCCATTCATACAGCCCGCTGGCCAGCTTGCGGATAAGCCCCGCGCGTATCATGAGCTTGGCGGAAAGATTGTCCGCGTCTTTTGGCGCTTCTTTTAAAGTGGGAATGTAATAATTTGAGAGTTTCATTTTGTTTTTTCCTTTTGGTTATTTCTTCCAAGTGTTAATTTTGTCTATTAAAAAATCCACCCATTTTTCTTGGGGAAGCTTAAACATGGTTTGGCCTTTTTCAAAGTACAAACCTTCGCCCACGCCGCCGGCTATGCCAAAATCGGCGTCGCGCGCTTCGCCGGGGCCGTTTACCACGCAGCCCATAACGGCTATTTTAAGTCCGGTGGCTTTTTGCAGCAGGGCTTTGTCGTTATAAATGCGTTCTTCCAGCGCGTGCACGGTGTCTTTTACGTTTACTTGCGTGCGCCCGCAGGTGGGGCAGGAAATTAAATTGGGGCCGTATTCCCTTAACCCCAACGCTTTTAAAATTTCATACGCGGCGCGTACTTGCATGCGGGGGTCTTCCGTCAGGGAAACGCGGATGGTGGCCCCAATGCCTTTTTGTAAAAGCGTCCCCAGCGCGATGGCGCTTTTTACCGTGCCGCTTAAAAAGCTGCCGGCTTCGGTCAGGCCGATGTGAAGCGGAATGTCAGACTGGGAGGCAAAAAGCTCATTGGCTTTTAAGGTGCGGTAAAAATTGTCAGACTTTAAAGACACCACCACATCGTGAAAGTTCAGCTGTTCCAGCACATTGGCCTGTTCCAACGCTTCCTGCACCATAACTTCGGCCCATTTCTCGTCCGTCAGTTCCACCTGGCCGGACACGCTTTTTAAATATTTAACCGAACCCGCGTTCACCCCAATGCGTATGGCTACGCCGTGGTCTTTGCAGGCGCGCACCACTTCTTTGGTGTTTTCTATACTGCCGATGTTGCCGGGGTTAATGCGCACTTTGTCCACGCCTTGTTTTACGGCTTCCAAAGCCAGTTTGTAGTCAAAATGAATATCCGCCACCAGGGGGGAGTGTATGCGTTTTTTTATCTCTCCTATGGCTTGCGCGGCCTGCATATCAGGTACGGCTACGCGGTTGATTTCACAGCCGGCGTTTTCCAGCAGGTTGATTTGTGCGGCGGTGGTTTGCGCGTCGCGCGTATCGGTATTGCACATGCTTTGCACGCGCACGGGGTGGCCGGTTCCCAGCGTATAAGGGCCTACTTTTACCAATCTGGTTTTATACATTTAGTTTGCCTCTTGGGTTGATTGGGGTGCGTTTTCCTGCGTACCCGGTTGGGCGGAAGCCTCGGCCGCGGGAGCCTTGGGCGCAAAGAAAATGCGTTTTACGTCAGAGTAAGACGCATACAGCACTAACAATATCAGTGCGTAAAAACCGCAGTTCATTGCCGCGTTTACCACCCGTTCTGAAGGTAACTTTCCGGTTAGCCCTTCCAGCAAAAACACCAGGGCGTAGCCGCCGTCCAGTATGGGGATAGGGAACAAGTTAAACATTCCCACCGCCAGGGACAGCATCCCAATTAAAAATATAAAGTTTACCAGTTCCCCGTGCGCCGTTTTATGAATAATGTTTACAATGCCGATGGGGCCGGCCAAATCCGGCGCTTTTTTGTGGGTAAAGCTTTCCCACAGGGAAACTAAAGAAAATTTGGTCCAGTACCAGCACTGGTATACGCCCAGCCAGGCGGATTCAAAAATACCCACCGGCCTCATTACCGGCGCGGCCGTAATGCCGATAATATGGGGCTGTTCGGGCAAAAAGTCCGCGTCTTTTAACGTAAACTGCAGGGTTTCATCCCCGCGTTTTACGCTTAAAGCCAAATCTTGTTTGCGGGCCTCAACGGCGGGGGTTAATTCTTTCCACGAGGAAATTTCTTTCCCGTCCACGCTTAAAATGACGTCTCCGGGTTCTAAGCCGGCTTTGGCGGCGGGGTAGTTTTCGCTTACGGCGCCCACTTGGGCGGGCAGCAGGGCGGTGTCCGTTTCCGGCATGCCTTTTACGTAAATAATCCCGGCAAACACAATAGCCGCCAGTACGTAGTTAAACAAAGCGCCGTTTACCACCATAAAAAACTTGGCGTACCATTTTTTGGCGGCAAATTCATAGGATTTGGGGCCTTCTTTCGCGTCCTTAGGGTGGAACATCTGCCCGGCGGGCTCCACAAACCCGCCAAAAGGAATGGCGCGGATTTGGTAATCCGTATCGCCTTTCTTTTTATGCCATAAAATCTTGCCAAACCCAAATGAAAATTCTTTCACGCGTATGCCGGTTAAACGGCAGGCCAGAAAGTGCCCAAATTCGTGTATAATCACAATCGGGCTGAGTACAACAATAACGGCTATAACGGATAAAAGCATTTTTCCTCCTAAATAATGGCTTTGCGGTAGCTTTTGCTTTGCAAAGAAACCAAGGCGGCTTCCCGTGCCATGGCGTCCGCCTCGGCCGCTTGGTTTAAGTTTACCTTGCCGCCGCCGCTGTGCGTGTTTTTAAGCACGGTGTAAATTAGTTTGGGGATATCCGTAAATTTAATTTCTTCTTTTAAGAATCTGTCTACTGCCACTTCGTCCACCGCGCTTAACACCGCCGGATAAATACCGCCCAAGCGGTACGCTTCAAAAGCTAAAGACAAGCAGGGAAAGCGTTCAAAATCCGGCTCCATAAATTCCAGCTTGGCTACCTCAAATAAATTTAATTTTTGGGCGGGGGAGGGTTTGCGCTCCGGGTAGGTAATGGCGTATTGTATGGGCAGGCGCATGTCCGGCGCGCCCATTTGCGCCAGGATAGACCCGTCCACATATTCCACCGCGGAGTGTATGATAGACTGCGGGTGAATGACAATTTGCACTTTTTCTTCCGGCAAATTGAATAAATTCATAATTTCAATGGCTTCAAAGCCTTTGTTCATCAGGGTGGCGGAGTCTATGGTAATTTTTTTGCCCATTTTCCAGCGCGGGTGTTTTAACGCTTCCTGCGGGGTGACGGTGGACAACGCCGCTTTGCGTTTGGCAAACGGCCCGCCGGAAGCGGTTAAAAAGACGCGGGAAATGCGGTCCTGCATTTTGTTGTAGGTGGTTTCGTCCGCGTCGGTTAAACATTGAAAAATGGCCGAGGGTTCGCTGTCTACCGGAATAATAGCCGCTTCCCAGCGTTGGCATTCTTCCATAATGGTTTTTCCGGCCATGACCATTGGTTCTTTATTGGCCAAGGCGATGGTTTTGCCCGCCTTGATGGCGCTGATTAAAGGCATAAAGCCCACCGCGCCCACCAAGCCGTTAATCACCAAATCGGCCGAGGGTAAAGAAGCCAAAAAAGTAAAACTTTCCATTTCCGGCGGCAACAGGCGGGTGCCTTTGGGCATTTGGTCTTTTACCTGCTCGTACGCTTGCGGATTCATTAAGGCGGCAAAGCGGGGTTTAAAGTCATGGATTTGTTTTAAAAACAAGTCCACATTATTATTTGCCGTTAGCCCGATGACGCGGTAATCCGCCCCCAGCCCGGCAATGCAGGAAAGCGCAGACGTGCCGATAGAACCGGTGGAACCTAAAATGACGATATTTTTCATAACGTATACAACACCGTATAATAGAATACGGGGGCTAATAAAAGATACGAGTCAAACCGGTCTAAAAAACCGCCGTGTCCGGGCAGCAGGTTGGAAGAGTCTTTCACCCCCATGGAGCGTTTCAGTACGGATTCAGCCAAATCAGACACTTGCCCGATTACCGCCACCAACAGCCCCATTAAGGCCGCGCTTTGCACGGTAAATAAAGTGGGCAAAAGCAATTTTTGCATGGCAATGGCCGCCCCAATGGCAAGCACCGTGCCGCCAATGGCGCCTTCCCATGTTTTTTTAGGGCTTACTTCTTGGTTTAATTTATGGCGGCCCAAAAAGCGGCCGGTAAAATAGGCGCCCGTATCGCTTACCCAGACGGTAATGAACATAAAGAAAGTAAGGTATTCCCCATAGTGGGCAATTTCACGTATATTAATTAAATGCGCCAAAGACCAAGGGATTAAAAACACGCCCGTAAAGGTATTGCATACCCGTTCCCAAGAGCGGTGGGGGGTTAAGATTTCCACAAATAATATGCCAAAGATGATGATGCTCATGGCCAGGGGGTATAAATTATCCGGCATGTCTACCCCGTCCAGCTGGGTGCGGCCCAACACGGCGGCCAGCGCCATTAGCAGGCCAAAAAACAGCAAGCTGAAGCGGTGCACCGGATGTTTCCCGGCGGTAAGCGCAAGCCCGTATTCATACAGGCACAGCGCGATGATACAGCCCACCAAGGCCATATAGAAAAAACCGCCGTAATGAATGGCGGGAAGGATTACGCCTAAGCCGATAACGGCGGTGATTACTCTGGGTAATAGCATATATTTATTTTAGCATAATTCACTACGCCGCGCAGGGAGGAAAAAGATTTTTTAGATGAGTCTTTCAAACGCGGCGCGTTTGCCGTGTTTGCGCACAAAAATCGTTCCGCAGGGGGTAAAGCCGTTTTTGTTGAGCAGATTTAAGGTGGGGGTGTTTTGTTCATGCGTGTCTACCCGCAAAGACTGCATGCCTTGTTTGCGGGCTTCTTGTACGGAATATTCCAACACGGCCTGGGCCAGCCCTTTGCGGCGCATGGAGGGCAATACCGCCAAGCGGTGCACCACGCCGTAAGGCCCGGCGCAAAGCCAAGCGCCGTCGTAAATAGAGGAGTAAAAAGGGTCATCACAAAAGCACAAAGCAAAGTAGCCTACGGGCTGTTGTTCTTGTTCTATGATATAGGCGTAGCCGCGGGAGAGGTCTTTTTCCAAATCGCTTAGGGCGGGGTATCCGTCCTGCCACTGATTAATGCCTTTGCGGCAAAATTCGGCCTGTACCTGTTGGATAATGTCCAAGGCAAGGGGAATGTCTGCTGCGGTGCAGGGGCGGATAATCATTAACTCCTCCGTTTGGCGGGTTTGGGGGTAAGCGTTAGTTTTGCGTTGTTTGCCACCCAAAGCGCAGTGCGGCTGTTTTCAAAAAGGTAGCATATTTCTTCGGCGCAAGCCAGCGCTTTTTTGGATAATTGGGGGCTTTTGGCTCCCACGGCGCGCAGCGCTTTGTTTACGGCTTTGTATACGGCGGGGCGGGCGTCCGCCGCGCCGTTTTTTATAAGGGGGAGCATTTTTTGCAAGTCAGCCGCCGGCGTTTTGGCGCGCGGAGCGGCCAGTGCGCATACCATCATAAACCCGGCGCGGCGGGTAAGCTCTCTTTCCTGTTTTATCCAGCGTTCGGCCAGTTTTAGGGGATTTTTGGTTTTGGTAAAAAGTTCGGCGGCGCATAAATCGCATACATCTTGGCTTTCTATGTCTTGCGCCCAAGCGTTTAGGGCGGTTTGCGTCATGCAGGAAACGTCCGCCAGCAAGGCGGCCATCAAGCGCGCGCCGTGGCGGCGGGTTTGCCAAAGCGCCAAGGCTAGTTCATGGTCCGGCCGGGGAAGGGCTTTGGATAAGCTTCTGATAATGCCTAAAGTGGCTCCGTCCGCCTGTTCTCCAAGCCGGGCGGTTTGCCGTTGTTTAGAGGCGCGGGTAGAGTGGCGTTCTATGCGCCGGAGCAGTTCTTCCGCGCGGGCACGGGTAAGCGGGTTCATGGTTAGATGCCTCCAAAGCGGCGGGTGCGGCGGGCGTATTCGTCCAGGGCGTTTTTAAAATCCTGCTCGGAAAAATCCGGCCACAGGGTATCGGTAAAATAAAACTCCGTATACGCGCATTGCCATAACAAAAAATTGGAAAGCCGTTTTTCACCCGAGGTGCGTATCAGCAAATCCGGGTCCGGCAGGGCGGGCTGGTATAAACAGCGCTGCAAGTCTTGCTCGGTGGGTTTGGTGATGCCTTGTGAGGCCAGCTGGGCAAAAGCGTCCAGTAATTCCGCGCGGGAGCCGTAGTTTAACGCCAAGTTTACCGTAAGCCCCGTTTTTTGCGCGGTGGCTTGGGTTACGCGGGCAATTTTTTCCTGTATGGCGGGGGAAAGCGGCTCTTTACGCCCGCTTACCAATAAACGGAGATTGTTCTTTTGCGCGGTTTGGGCGTATTTGTCCAAGGTTTGTTCCAGTAAGCGCATTAAGCCGTCAATTTCTTCTTGGGGGCGGGACCAATTTTCCGTGGAAAAGGCGTAAAAGCTTAGCACGTCCACCCCGTATTTTTGCGCGGCGTTAATCACGCGTTCAACGGCTTTGGCGCCGGCGTTGTGCCCGGCTAAACGCGGCAGGCTTTTTTGTTTGGCCCAGCGTCCGTTTCCGTCCATAATAATGGCCACATGGCGGGGGGTGGATTTTGTAATAGACATAAAATAGATTTTATCTTTTTTGGGCAATTTTGCCAAAATGCACTTAAAATGCGGAAGATAAAAAACCCGCTTCTGAAAGCGGGTTTTTGGGGTTCGCAAAGAGCGGTTAAATTTTCATAATCTCGGCTTCTTTTGCTTTGATGGTCTGGTCAATATCGGCGATAAAACCGTCAGTCGCTTTTTGAACGTCATTTTCGTAACGTTTCAAGTCGTCTTCGGTAATTTCACCGGCTTTTTGGGCTTTTTTGAGTTTTTCCAGTATGTCACGGCGGTTGTTGCGCACGGCCACTTTAAAATCTTCGCTCATTTTGGCAATGTTTTTGGCCAGTTGTTTGCGGCGGTCTTCCGTCATGGAAGGCAAGGTAATGCGGATTACTTTGCCGTCATTTACCGGGCTGGCGCCCAAGTCCGCCTTTTGCAGGGCTTTGTCTATATCGTTCAAAGCGCTCATGTCCCAGGGTTGTACTTCCAACGTTTTGGCGTCCAGTACGTTAATCATGGCCATTTGCTTGATAGGGGTGGGCGTGCCGTAATAATCTACACGGATATTTTCCAACAGGGCGGCGCTGGCGCGGCCGGTGCGAATGGTGGCCAAATCGTGTGATAAACGGGTGACGTGGCCGGCCATTTCCGTTTTGGTTTTGCTGATAAGGGCGCTGATTGCTTCCATAAACTCCTCTTTACAGTTTTAGTTTAAATATATTCCCATTATAGCAATTCTTTAAAATACTGGAAAATTTATTATACCGCTTAGAAAAGCAGTCCCTTTTTTGTAGGTTTAGTTTTCTTGACCCTTATGGGGTTATTTGGTAGACTTTAAAAAATAAATTCCTCTTGGATTTTACGAGAGATTTTATTTGTTGTTGATCATTTTTTTGTACTATCCAAATTTTTGCCGGCAGCAAGTTTTTGCTAAAGGGCAGAGCAACCTTTTTACCCTGTCTGCCGGG
Organism: Candidatus Avelusimicrobium aviculae; assembly: GCF_949292495.1. Classification (NCBI taxonomy): domain Bacteria; kingdom Pseudomonadati; phylum Elusimicrobiota; class Elusimicrobia; order Elusimicrobiales; family Elusimicrobiaceae; genus Candidatus Avelusimicrobium; species Candidatus Avelusimicrobium aviculae. The sequence goes on along the minus strand of NZ_CASEZB010000003.1, from coordinate 100,714 downwards.
AGCTAAGGGGTTTGTTCTTATGAAAGTTGCTATTCTTGCCGGGGGTCTTGGCACCCGTTTAAGCGAAGAAACCGAATTGAAACCTAAACCAATGGTGGAAATCGGCGGTTATCCCATCTTATGGCATATCATGAAAATCTATTCCGCTTACGGATACAATGATTTTGTGATTCTTACCGGTTATAAATCCCACGTTATTAAAGATTTCTTTGTAAATTATTATCAGCGTTATTCTGACATTACCATAGATATGGTGCATAATTCCGTGCAGGTGCATAAGACCCGCCATGAACCGTGGACGGTTACCATGCTTTATACCGGCCAGGATACCATGACCGGCGGGCGCATCAAACGGGCGCAGGAATACTTGGGCAAAGAACCGTTTATGCTTACTTACGGGGACGGCGTGAGCGACATTAATATTCCCGCGCTTTTGGAGTCCCATAAAGCCAGCGGGAAAACCGTCACCATGACGGCGGTGAAACCCTTGGGCCGCTTCGGCGCTTTGCGGCTGGACGGGGAGGACAACATCACCTCTTTTATGGAAAAACCGCAAGGGGACGGCGCTTGGATTAACGGCGGCTTTTTTGTGTGCGAGCCGGAAGTTTTTGATTTTATACCAAAAGGGGATAACGTTATTTTTGAACGCGCCCCCTTGGAAAATTTAGCTTCCAGCGGCAAGCTGCACGCTTATAAACACACCGGTTTTTGGCGCCCCATGGATACCTTGCGTGACAAAAATGACCTTACCGCCCTTTGGAAAGAGGGCAAAGCCCCTTGGAAGATTTGGAAGTAGCCTATGTTCAACCATATTTATAAAGGCCGCCGGGTGCTGGTTACCGGGCATACGGGTTTTAAGGGAAGCTGGCTCTGCGTTTGGCTGAAGCGCTTAGGGGCAGAAGTATGCGGCTATGCCTTGGCTCCGGAAACAGAACCCGCTTTGTTTCATGTGCTTCGCGGGCAAGAAGGCATCAGCCACCATATAGGGGATTTGTTGGACGCCGAACATTTACATAAAACGGTAAAAGATTTTCAGCCGGAAATTATTTTTCATTTAGCCGCCCAGCCTTTGGTACGCCTCTCTTACGCGGAGCCGGTGCGCACCTATGCCGTTAACGTAATGGGCACGCTAAACGTGTTGGAAGCCGCCCGCGCCGTGCCTAGCGTGCGGGCTTTTGTAAATGTTACTACCGATAAATGCTACGAAAATAAAGAAACCGCCCGCGGATACAAAGAAGATGACCCCATGGGTGGGTATGATATGTATTCTTCTTCCAAAGGATGTGTGGAAATTTTGTCCGCCTCATACCGCCGTTCTTTTTTGCAGGAAAGCGGGTTTGCCTTGGCTACGGCCCGGGCGGGAAACGTGATTGGCGGGGGGGACTGGGCGGCAGACCGGTTGCTGCCGGATTGCATGCGCGCGTTGAATGCGGGAAAAGAAATTGAAATCCGCTGCCCGAGTGCCGTCCGCCCTTGGCAGCACGTGCTGGAGCCGCTGTCCGGCTATTTGCTTTTAGGGCAAAAACTGTTGGAAGAAGGCAGGGCTTATGCGGAAGGGTTTAATTTCGGCCCGGATGAAAAAAGCGTGTTTACAGTGGGGGAAATGGCCCGGCTGGCCGTAAAATGCTATGGGCAAGGTTCCGTGCGGGTACAGCGCAGGGATAATTTGCATGAAGCCACTTTGCTTACGCTGGATATTACCAAAGCGCGCAAGCGGCTTGGCTGGATACCCACTTACACGGCAACGCAGGCCGTAGCCGCCGCGGTGGAATGGTATAAACGGTTTTACTCCGGGGAAGAGATGTTGCCTTTTACTGAAGAGCAAATTAAAAATTTTGAAGGAAGTTTAGCATGGAAAAAGAATTAAGAAAAGCCGTACAAGACGCGGCCCGCGCCTATTACCGCGCCGTTTACGGGGACCCGAAAGCGTTAACCTATATTCCCGCCTCAGGCAAATTGTTGGACGAAGACGACCTGGCCGGCATGATAGACGCCAGCTTGGATATGTGGCTTACTTCCGGGCGTTTTAATGACCAGTTTGAAAAAGACTTTGCCCAGTATTTAGGGGTTCCGTTTGCTTTGTCCACCAATTCGGGTTCTTCCGCCAATTTGTTGGCGATTAGCGCGCTTACTTCGCATAAGCTGGGGGAAAGACGCCTTAAAAAAGGCGATGAGGTGATCACCGTAGCGGCGGGGTTTCCCACCACGGTAAACCCGATTATCCAGCAGGGGTTAGTGCCGGTGTTTGTGGATTGTGAAATAGGCACGTATAATATAGACGCTTCCCAGATAGAAGCCGCTCTTTCCCCAAAAACCAAAGCCGTTTTTATCGCCCATACGCTGGGAAATATGTTTGATTTGCAAACCGTTTTGGATGTTTGCCAAAAACATAATTTATGGCTGATTGAAGATTCCTGCGACGCGCTTGGCGCCCAATGGAACGGCAAAAAAGCGGGGACCTTTGGCCATATAGGCACATACAGCTTTTACCCGGCCCACCATATGACCATGGGCGAGGGCGGCGCCGTGGTTACCAGCGACCCGGCTTTGTACCGTATTTTGCTTTCTTTTAGAGACTGGGGGCGGGACTGCTGGTGCAAACCGGGGGTGGATAATACCTGTAAAAACCGTTTTAACATGCAGCTTGGCAAACTGCCCTTTGGCTATGACCACAAATATACTTATTCCCACGTGGGTTTTAACTTAAAAATTACGGACTGGCAAGCCGCTTTAGGTGTAAGCCAGTTAAAAAAATTGCCCGGTTATTTATTAAAACGCAAACAAAACGCGGAGTTCTTGGCTGAAAAGCTGGCGGATTTAAATGAATATTTCATTTTGCCCAAAGCGGCTGAAAACGTGCGCCCGTCTTGGTTCGGGTTTTTAATTTCCGTCAGGAAAGACGCTCCTTTTACCAAGCAGCAGCTGGTTGAATTTTTGGAGCAAAACGGCGTGGGAACGCGCCAGCTGTTTGCCGGCAATTTGCTGCGCCAGCCGATGATGACGGAGAACGATATCCCTCTTCGCATTAAAAATTCCGGGCTGCTTAATTCCCGCAATTTAAAAGAGAAGGACTTTGCCCTCCTCCCCAATACGGACTTTATTATGAACCACACTTTTTGGGTGGGAACGTTCCCTCGGTTGGGCAAAAAAGAGCTGGAAAAAACAGCCGCTTTAATCCATCGGTTTGCCGGAGCGCTGAAATGAAAAAAATCCTGCTTACGGGCGGCAACGGTTTTATAGGCAAAAACATACAAGAAAGCTATTTGAGCCAAAAGTATGAAATTACCGCCCCGCGCAGTTTTGAGTTAGACTTAACGGATACGGACGCGGTGGACGCGTATTTTTCCGCGCATCAGTTTGACGTTGTCCTCCACGCCGCCGCCAAGCCCGGCCACCGCAACGCCAAGGACCCTTCCAACCTGTTTTACACCAATGTAAGAATGTTTGAAAATTTGGTGCGTAACAAAAGCCGTTTTGGCAAGCTGATTCATTTTGGTTCCGGCGCGGTGTATGACGTTTCGGCCGATAACCGCCGGGTAAAAGAAAGCCAAATCGGCCTGCGCATGGGAAAAGACGAGCACAGCTTTTGCACGTACGTAGTGCATAAGCGAATAGAACATTTGGATCATTTTGTTGATTTAAATATTTTTGGCATTTTTGGCAAATATGAGGACTGGCAAATACGTTTTATTTCTAACGCCATTTGCAAAACATTGTTTGGCTTGCCTATCACGCTGCGCCAAAACCGCCGTTTTAGTTATTTGTACGTAAATGATTTAATGCCCGTTTTGGAGTATTTTATAGAAAACACTGCCCGTTATAAAAGCTATAACGTGGTGCCGGACGAGGAAACCGAGCTTCTATCCGCCGCCCAAACGGTGGCCGAGGTAAGCGGCGCTCAAAGTGGCATACAGGTGGCAAAAGAAGGGTATGGCTTAAATTACAGCGGGGATAACGCGCGGCTGAGGGAGGAGATACCCTCTTTGCGCTTTACCCCATTCACGCAGGCCGTACGGGAATTATACCGCTGGTACGCGGATAATAAAACCATGCTAAACAAAGAATTTTTATTGAGGGATAAATGAAGGAGAATCTATGAACGCGTTAGAAAAACAAATGCTGGAAACCTTAATAGATTTAAAACAAAATCATCATGTTTTGGGCATTAAAGCCGAGTTTGAGGCCGAAGGCACCCGTATGGAAGAAGCATTGCGGTTAAAAGAAGTGGTTACTAAAGCGGGGCTGGATTTGGTGATAAAAGTGGGCGGATGTGAAGCCATTAAAGACATGTTTGACGCGCGTGTCATAGGCGTAAAAGGCATTGTGGGGCCGATGATTGAAACCGCCTACGCCATGAGCAAATATGTAAAAGCCACGCGTTTTGTGTTCCCGGAAGATGAAAGAAAAGAAACGGAATTTTTTGTAAACGTGGAAACAAAAACCGGGATAAAAAATTTAGACGAAATGATGGCCTTGCCGGAATTTAATGACTTGGCGGGTATTGTGCTGGGCCGTGTGGATTTAACGGGCAGCATGGGCTTAACGCGGGAAGACATTAACTCTGAGGAAGTTTTTTCCATCGCGCAGGAAGTAAGCCTTAAAATGCAAAAAGCCGGTAAAAAAATGGTAATAGGAGGGGGCGTTTCCGCCGCTTCTTTGCCGTTTTTTAAACGCTTGCCCCAAGGGGCTTTAACCAAGTTTGAAACCCGCAAAATTATTTTTGACGCGCAGTCCGCCCTGCGGGACCCTAATGCGGATAAAGGCATTTTAAAGGCCGTTGGGTTTGAACTGATGTGGCTTAAAAACAAACGGGATTTTTACGGCATGATTTTTAAAGAAGACGCCCAACGCATTGAAATGCTGGAAGCCCGCTATAAAAATTTAATTGAGCAGGCGGGGGGCCATTTATGAAAACCGCTTTGATAACGGGCGCCAGCCGGGGCATAGGCAAGGCCATAAAAGCGCTTTTAGAGGAGGAGCGGGGGTTTAGCGTGTACGCCCCTTCCCGTCAGGATATGGACCTGACCCAAGAAACCTCTATTAACGCGTATTTGGCAACAATCCCCCATGGGGTGGATGTGTTGGTTAATTGCGCCGGCGTGAACGATTTGGCCGGCTTAGAGGAAATTACAGACGAGAAAATAAACAAAATGTTGTCTGTTAATTTGTTGGCGCAGCTGCATTTAATTAAGTGGGCCGCCCCTTTTATGAAGGAAAAAAAATACGGACGGATTGTTAATTTTTCTTCTATTTGGGGGGAATTTTCCAAAACCAGAAGGCTGTTATATTCCATGGCAAAAGCGGGAATAAACGGCTTAACCCGCGCCGCGGCGGTGGAATTGGCCCCGTATAATATTTTAGTCAATGCGGTGGCTCCCGGTTTTGTGAATACGGAAATGACCTGCGTAAACAATACGCCCGAGCAAATTAAACAGATTGTGCAGCAGCTGCCCGTTAAACGTTTAGCCCAGCCTGACGAAATAGCGCAATTAGTGGGGTTTTTAGCGTCGGAACAAAATTCTTTTATGACGGGGCAGGTATTGTATGTTGACGGAGGTTTTTCATGCGTTTAGAAACTTTGCCCATACATTCCCATATACGCGATTATACGGTTCAATTAGAACCTAATCCCCGGTTTGTCCAGGATTTACTGAAAGAAGAATTGAGTTTTTGGGTAGTGGATAAAAATGTTTGGCAATTATATAAAGAGCCGCTTTTTTCTTCCGCCAAAACGGATAATTTTTACATATTAGACGCTAAAGAAGAAAACAAAACGCTGGATTGCGTATGTGAAATTTATAAAAAAATTTTAACTTTGGCTCCTAAAAGAAATTTGCATTTAATTTCCATGGGGGGCGGCATTGTACAGGACGTAACCGGCTTTGTAGCCTCCACTTTATACCGGGGTATTCGGTGGACTTTTATCCCCACCACATTATTGGCCCAGGTGGATAGCTGCATTGGGGCAAAAACTTCTTTAAATTTTTTGCATTATAAAAATTTAATAGGTTCTTTTTACCCGCCGGACCGCGTGCGCGTATGGCCCGGGTTTGTAAATACGCTGAAAACGCTGGATTATTATTCCGGCATTGGGGAAATGGCCAAACTGCATTTAATGGCGGGGGAAGACACCACCCAAAAATTTATCGCCAATTTACCTGCGTTGGATAAAAGAGATGAGGCCGTATTGTTGGATTTTATATCCGCCTGCCTGCGCATTAAAAAAAGTTATATAGAAAAAGATGAGTTTGATACCGGGATACGCAATTTATTAAACTACGGGCATTGTTTCGGGCACGCTTTAGAAAGCGCGTCTTGCTTTAAAATCCCGCATGGGCAGGCGGTGGTGCTGGGCATGCTGCTTGCCAACAGATACGCTTCCCAAAACGGCATGCTGCAAAAACAACAGGAAGAATTTGTTAGAAAAGAAATGCTTTTGCCTATTTTAAAAATAAACGCGGGTGACCTCCCCTCCCGGCCGGAGGAAGCCGTTGCCGCCATGAAACATGATAAAAAAAATGTGGGCAAAGGGCTGGCGTTAATTATTTTAGAGGATAACTACCAGCTGCGCAAATTAACGGATGTTTCTTTAGAAAGCGCTTCTTTGTTACTGCAGCGGCTGAAAAATTTGATTTATGATTAAAACATCGGATTATTTGGTTCAAAAGTTGGAAACGCTGGGAGTGGATACGGTTTTTATGGTGTCCGGCGGCGGCGCCATGCATTTGGACGACAGCTTTGGCAGAAGTCAAAAAATCCGCCTGATTTGCAACCATAACGAGCAAGCCTCCTCCATGTGCGCCGAGGGCTATGCCCGCGCTAATCAAAAATTAGCGGTGGCTTGCGTTACCACCGGCCCCGGCGGACTGAACTGTTTAAACGGGGTGTTTGGCGCATGGACGGACAGCGCCCCTGTATTGTTTATTTCCGGACAGGTAAAATACACCACCACCACGGCTTCCTGCCCGCAAGTATCTTTGCGCCAGCTGGGTGACCAGGAAGTGGACATCATCAGCGTGGTGCGCCCGCTTACCAAATACGCCCGCATGGTGACGGATCCGTATGATATTGACGCCGCCTTAGAAGAAGCCGTTTACTTTGCCGTTTCCGGCCGCCCCGGCCCCGTATGGCTGGATATACCGCTTAACGTACAGGCGGCCCTCATCAACCCTTCCCAATTAAAAAAATTTGCCGTTTCGGCGGCGGGAAATAAAGACATTTCCGCCGCTTTAGCGCAAGCGGCCCATTTGCTGCAAAACGCCAAACGCCCGCTGTTAGTGGCGGGAAACGGGATTCATTGCGCCAAGGCGCAAAAAGCGTTGCGGGCTTTTTTAGACAAAACCCACATACCCGTAACAACCACTTTTAACGGGTTTGATTTGGTCGCTTCAGAGGATCCGCTTTTTGCGGGGCGTATCGGCACCGTAGGGCAGCGCGCGGGAAACTTTGTACTGCAAAATGCCGACGTTATTTTGTTTGCGGGTACGCGCAATAATATACGCCAGGTAAGTTATAACTGGGAAAATTTTGCTAAAAACGCTAAAAAAATAGTGGTGGATATAGACCCGGCCGAATTGCAAAAGCCTACCGTCCATCCGGATGTGGCCTTATGCGCGGACGTGGGGCAAGTGCTCTCTTCTTTAACAGAGCAATTAACGGGGCCGCTTGCCGTTGAGCCTTGGCGGGAGTATTGCCGCCAAATGAAGGCCAAATACCCGCCTCTGCGGGAGTTTTCTATCCAAGGGCAAGACAAAGTGCACCCCTATTTGTTTATGCAGCGGCTGAGCCGTATTTTGCCGGAAAATGCCAGGGTGGTTGCTTCCAACGGGACGGCGTGCGTGGCGTTTTTCCAAGCGTTTGAGTCCAAAGAAGGCCAGCGGCTGTTGTTAAACTCGGGCGATGCTTCTATGGGTTACGGCCTGCCGGCGGCCATAGGCGTATGCGCGGCAGAGAAAAACGCTCCGGTTGTTTGCTTGGAGGGGGACGGCAGCCTGATGATGAATTTGCAGGAATTGCAAACTTTAAAGACCAATCAGCTGCCCGTTAAATTGTTTGTGATTAAAAATGGGGAGTATATTTCCATTATTCAAACCCAGCGCAACTTTTTTGAAGGCCGTTTAACCGCCTGTAATAAAGACAGCGGGGTGGAAGTTCCGGATTTTGTAAAAGTGGCCCAAGCGTTTGGTTTACCCGCCGTACGTATTGTTAAAAATGACGAACTGGCGGATAAAATACAGGAAGTGTTAAACACCCCGGGCCCGGTAGTTTGTGAGTTGGAGTGTACGGAAAATTATACCTTTGCGCCCAAGCTTTCCGCCCGCAAGCTGGAAGACGCAAGCATGGTCAGCCCGTCGCTGGAAGATATGTTCCCGTTTTTGGAGCGTGAGGAACTGGCGGAAAATATGTCCATCTCCCGGAAAGAAAAATAAACTTTTGGGGCTCAAATGAATTATTTTAAACAATTTTTTAACTGCTTAATAAATTTTATACACCGCTTAACGGGGTTATCCGCCCAATTCATTACGTTTTTGTTTGTAGGGGTTTTAAATACGGCGGTTGGCTATGGGCTGTATGTATTTTTTGTATGGCTTGGTTTTAATTATATCTGGGCTCCTTTTTGTTCCACGGTATTGGGGGTGCTTTTTAATTTTAAAACCATAGGCGGCATTGTGTTTAAAAGCCATGATAACCGCTTGATTTTTAAGTTCTTTGGCGTATATGCTATTGTATACATATGTAATGTATCGGGGCTTAAGGCGCTTGCTTGGTGCGGAATAGAAAATTTATATATATCCGGCGCCATATTGGTTTTGCCTTTGGCCTTTTTAGGTTTTTTTCTAAACAAAAAATGGGTGTTTAACAAGTAATATGAAAAAGAAAATATCAATTATTTCCAGCGCATATAATGAAGAAGAAAATATCCGCGAGTTATACGAGCAGGTAAAAAGCCAAATGGCTTTGCTGGCGGATAAATATGACTATGAGCAAATTGTGCTGGACAATGCCTCTACGGACAACACCTTAACTGAGCTGCGCAAAGTAGCCGCGCAAGACCCGCGTTTTAAGGTGATTGTGAACGCGCGTAATTTTGGGCATATCCGTTCCCCTTATTATGGTATTTTACAGTGCCAGGGGGACGCGGTTATCTATTTGGCTTCTGATTTGCAAGATCCGCCTTCCCTTATTCCACAGTTTCTATCCAAATGGGAGGAGGGGTATAAAGTGGTTTTGGCGCAAAAAAACCAAAGTAAAGAGTCTTGGCTCTTTTTTGCCGTGCGCCGGCTGTATTATTGGTTGCTTAATTTGGTAAATGATTCCGGCGCCCACTTGCTTTCTAATTGCACCGGTTTTGGTTTATATGATAAATGCGTGGTGGCTGAATTGCGCAAGTTGGACGAACCCTACCCGTATTTAAGGGGTCTGGTATGTGAGTTGGGGTATTCTCTTGCGTTAGTCCCTTTTGTTCAGCCGGTGCGCAAACGCGGTATTACCAAAAATAATTTTTATACATTGTACGATAATGCTATGACGGGTTTTACCAATCATTCCAAAGTGCCTTTGCGTTTGGCCGCTTTGGGTGGGTTTATATTGGGTATGATTAGCTTTGTTTTGGCGTTGGTCTATTTGGTATTAAAGCTGTTGTATTGGGATTATTTCCCCATGGGCACGGCGCCTATTTTATTGGCGGTATTGTTTTTCTCTTCCGTGCAGTTGTTTTTTATTGGAATTATTGGGGAATACATTGGCGCTATTCTTACCCAGGTGCTAAAACGCCCGCTTGTGATAGAAAAGGAAAGAATTAATTTTTAGTTCTTCTTTTTTGTTTCAAGCGCTTTGCTGACAGCGCGGCTTGCATATTAAAAAATCCCCCGGTTTGCTCCAGGGGATTTTTATGCCAAAAACAAAACGGTTTGGGCGTTTATTGGGCCTTTTGTTTCAGCTGCGCCAGTCTTTGATTAATGGCTTGTTGCTGATATTCTTTGCTGTGGCGTTTAAGAAAATCTTGTTTCGTCGTTTCCAGTTTGTTAAGTTTCTGCCGCAGGAAATCAATTTCTTTCTGCGGAAAGCCTTGTTTTTGCGCTTCTTCTATGTTAGCTTTTGTAAAATTGATGTGTTTTTGTATGAGGACCTTTATCAAAGGATAGCGCGAAAAAGGAATCATTTTATTAACAGAAGCCATTTCCTGTTGGGAGAATATGCTTTGTATGGCCTTTGCATCTTGTTTGATAATTTCGGCTTGTACTTCAGTGGCGGCTTGACGGTAAGCTGGGTCTTGCATTTTAGGATTTTGCTCCTCGCCGTAGGTCTGCGCGGCAGGAGCGGGCGGCATTTGTTCTGCCGTGTTGTTTGCGGGAATGGGGGATATTGCTTTGTATTCGGTCGCGTTAGAGGCGGAAGCTTTTTCTCTTTGTTTTTTTAATTCTTCTAGTAAACTTGTTTCCCTCTCGGTGCCCAGGGGCACGTATAATTGGGCGGAGGGGGGCATAAAATCCGGCGGCAAGCCATCGTCGGCAGAGATGTTTGCCGGGGAAGTCGTATCCTGAGGAAATAAGACTTTCTCCTCCCGCAAAGGCGTTTCAGACTCCTCTTTTGTAGCGGCGGAAGGAGCCAGCGTTGTTGTTTGGCTTGTGTTGGATAACACATCTTCTTCTTGTAAAGGATTTACGGGAGCCGTTTGGGTTGCCGGGGCCGAAGCGTACGGTACGGACTGCGTTTTTTTAACAAACAGTTGGGGCAGGTTAAAAACTTGCCATGCTGCTCCGGTAAAAATAAAGACCAATAGGGCTTGAATAGCGGCAAATATTAACTTAAAAGAAAAACTTGTTTGATAGTTTTTGGCATTAAATGGAAGCCAAGAACATACCAAAAACCAAGCCGCCAGCAAGGCGACGTAGAGCGTCCACAGATTCCATGGGATTTTCCCGCTTATCATCAAGTAAACATAAAAGAGATAAACAATGCTTAAAAAAATTTTAAGGGCTTTATTTTTCATGCAAGTATAGAGAATAATTTGATAAATGTTCCCATTTAGTAAATGAGCGTGCCTATCTCTTCCCCGGCCAGGGCGCGTTTAATATTGCCTTTTTGATGGAGATTAAATACTTGGATAGGCAATTTATTTTCCAAGCATAAAGCCAAAGCGGCCGTATCCATAAATTGTAGTTGTTTGGCAATGGCTTCCGCATAAGTGATTTTATGGATTAGCTTGGCGTTGGGGTTCTTTTTGGGGTCGCTGTCGTATACGCCGTCTACCTGGGTGGCTTTTAACAGCACATCGGCATTAATTTCCGAAGCGCGCAGCGCGGCGGCGCTGTCCGTAGTAAAAAACGGGTTACCGGTCCCGCCCGCAAAAATAACAATGCGGCCTTTTTCCAAATGGCGCAAGGCTTTGCGGCGCACGAAAGGTTCCGCCAGTTGATAAATGTTAATAGAGGTTAATACCCGGGTGGGGGCACCGGCCTCTTCCAGGGCGGACTGCAGGGCCAAAGCGTTGATTACCGTAGCCAGCATGCCCATATTGTCTGAATTGACGCGGTCAATTACTCCGCCTCCGTCGCGCAGGCCGCGCCAAATGTTTCCGCCACCCAGCACAATGGTCAGCTCACAATTTCCGCAGCGGTACGCGTCCGCAATTTCCACGGCAATTTCTTTTAGTGCTTGGGGGTTAATCCCCCGGTGTCCTTCATTAATTAAAGCTTCCCCGGAAAGTTTCAGAAGTACTCTTTTTTTATTGTGCGGATCGGCGGCATTTGTCATACAGGTAACCTCTCTTAAAATCTTTTATCTATTCTATCACAAAAACAGTAAAAAGTGCGTACTTTAAGGTTTACGCTTTTTTCTCTCCGCCCGCCGATATGGCAGACGGACAGAAAAAAGCCCCTCCGAAGAGGGGCTTTCAATTAGAAACGAACGAAACGCACAACCTTTAATTCACAACCCAAGTCGTTGGATTCTTCTTTTAAATAATCCAGTACGCTTTTTTTGTTGTCTTTAATGGTCATTTGTTCCAACAGGCAGTTTTCTTTGGCGAATTTTTTTACTTTGCCGGGCAGCATTTTTTCAATGGCGGCTTCCGGTTTGCCTTCGTTTAAAGCCTGCGTTCTGTAAATTTCCAATTCTTTATCAATGACGGACTGCGGAATGTCTTTCGCGTCCACCCAGCAGCTTTGCATACCCACCGTGTGCATGGCCAGGCCGCGGGCGATGTCTTTCACTTTGGCGGCGTCTTTGGCGGTGCCGGTTACGGCAAGCTCCAAGAGGGAAGCTTTTTTATTGTCGGCGTGAATGTAATATTCAATTACCGCGTCTTTGGCCGGGGTCCAGTTATAAGCGCCTTTTAAAGTGGTGTTTTCACCAAATTTAGGGGCTTTTTCCGCAATCATGGATTTGATGTGTTCGTCGTTGGCGTAGTCGGTAATTTCGGGGTGGGCCAACACATATTCGGCCAATTCGTCGGCCAGTTTAATGAAATCTTCGGTTTTGGCTACAAAGTCCGTTTCACAGCCTAAGTATACCATGGCGTAGTTTTTGCCGTTGGTTTTAACGGAAACGCGGCCTTCTTTGGTTTCACGGTCGGAGCGTTTGGCCATATCCGCCAAGCCTTTTTTGCGCAGGAAAACGATGGCTTGTTCCATATCGTTTTTGGTTTCCAGCAAGGCTTTTTTGCAGTCCATAAGGCCCGCGCCGGTTTTTTCTCTTAATACTTTAATATCTTCTGCTAAAGACATGTTCTCTCCTGTACGACTAATAGGGTAAATCTGTTTAAAGTCCGTTTCCGCCTGCGTACAAGCGGAAACGGACGTTTATAAACTATTATTTGGCTGCTTCCGCTTCTTTGGAGGCTTCTTCGGCTTTTACTTCTTGCGCTTTAGGAGCTTCTTCCTTGGCGGCTTTTTTGGTTCTGGTCGTTTTTTTGGCGGCCGGTTTTTTAGCGGCGGTTTTCTTTACTTTCTTTTCCGCGGCTTCTTCGGCGGCCGGTTCTTCGGCCTTGGCTTCTTCTGCTTTGGGGGCTTCTTCGGCTTTTACTTCTTGCGCTTTAGGAGCTTCCTGTTTGGCAGCTTCGGCTTTGGCTTCTTCTTCCAGGGCGGCTTTTTCGCCGGCCAGCATAACGCTTTCAAAGGCCTGAGCCATTACCGGGTTTTCAGCCGGTTTGCCTTCTTCGGCGGCTTCGGCGGGTTTATTGACGGCTTCCATTTCAGCTCTGGCTTCTAGGATAGAGTCGGCAATAGCGCCGCAGAATAATTTGATGGAGCGGGCCGCATCGTCGTTACCGGGTATCGGTACGTCAATCAAGTCCGGGTCGGCGTTGGTATCGCACACGGCTACCACGGGAATGCCCAATACGCGGGATTCGCGCACGGCGCCGGCGGTGTCCACAGGGTCAATTACAAAAACGACGTCCGGCAATACTTTCATATCGCGGATGCCGCCCAGCAATTTTTGCAAGCGGAGCATTTCTTTGGTCAGTCTGCTGGCTTCCTTTTTGGAAATGGCCTTGAAGACGCCCGAAGCTTCCCATTTTTCCAGTTCGTTAAGTCTTTCTACGGATTTCTTAACGGTTTGGAAGTTGGTTAACGTGCCGCCCAGCCATTTTTCGTGAATGCAGTAAGCGCCGCAGCGGGCAGCTTCGGCCTGAATGGCTTCCTGGGCTTGTTTTTTGGTGCCAACGAACAAGAATTTAGAACCTTTTTTGGTTTCTTCTTTGATAAAAGCGCAGGCTTTTTTCAGTTCTTTGGCGGTTTTTTGAAGGTCCAAAATGTGTACGCCGTTTCTTTCTCCAAAGATAAAGCGGCCCATTTTGGGGTTCCAGCGGGAAGTTTGGTGCCCAAAGTGCACGCCGGCTTCCAGCATGGCTTTCATAGATACGTTGCTCATGTTTTCTCCTGTAAGCGTCCGCCCAAATTAGGGAAGGGGTTTCCCCGGCGGCGGCTCGCTTTGGGTGTCGTCGGGACAGGCTTTGATTTACTAACTTTTTCGCTCTCCCGCTCAAAATACACCCTATGCTCATTATAGCATAAATAAACAAAAGCCGCATTCCTATTATATAAGGAACGCGGCTTTTGAGGTTTGTGTTTATGTTTAGAAGCGTCCGTTCACCAACACCATGGCGGGGAACCAGCCGTTTTCGGCAATGTTTAAAATACCGATTTGCAAACCGTAAATTTGTTTGGCATAGTTTACAAAACCAAACTGCAAGCCGTTCATGTCTTCGGCTTGGTTAAAGAAGCCCAGCTGGGCGCCGCTTACGTGGCGGCCGGACAAGTTCACCAAACCTAATTGGGCCCCGGTTAAATGGGTGTTTTTGGTAAAAGCGGCCCATTGGGCGCCGGTTACGTCTTCGGCCAAGCTGATAAGCCACGCCGCGCTTACGCCGCGCAGTTCATAGCGGGTTTGGGCCATTACCAAATCCAGCTGGACACCATAAACTTCATTGGTGTGGGAGCCGATACCAAAATCAATCCCGTGAATGGTTTGGGTATTGGCCGGTGCGGCGATAGCCAAATTGTTCCACAACGAAAGTTTAAAAACCCCCGCGTTGCTGGCGGCAAAAGAGGCGCCGGCGGACATTAAGCATAAGACCAACAGTACAACTTTTTTCATGAACCCTCCTTAACTTAATTTACAGATATTTTATTTTATCACTTTTTAGCGTTAAGAAAGGCAAAAAAGTGTATAAATTGCTAAAATATATAATAATATTGAGGTATGGTTATGAAAATAAAATTGGCGTCTTTTAACCCTTTAACCGCAGACATACGCGGAAATAAAGAACATATCATCGCTTTGCTTAAGGCCCCCGCCCCCGCGGCGGATTTGCTGGTTCTGCCGGAAGCGGCCTTGTGCGGCTGCCCCATGTTGGATTTGTTTGAAGATGAACGCCTGCTGAAAGAAACCCTTTCTTCTTTAAAAGAAATCGCCAAAGAAACCAAAAACACGGCCTGCTTACTTGGCTTTCAGGATAAGCTGGGCAAGGATTTTGTGTCCGCGGCGGCTTTTATTTATAAGGGTAAAATTACCAAAATTTATGACAGTGAAGTCGTTTCTCTGGCCGGGAAAGATTTGCAAATTATATTGGGTGACTTGCAAGACGCGCCCGCCCAAGACGCCGATATCATTATCCACCTTTCCGCCCGCCCGTATGAAAAAGGCAACGTGCCTGAACGTTTGGACGCGCTTAAAAAGTTTGCCAAAAAGCGCGGGGTGCCGGTGCTGGAGTGCAACTTGTTAGGAGGGGGGGACGGTTTAATTTTTGACGGCCTTTGCGCCTGCGCCAACAAAAAAGGGGAGCTTACCTTGCTGGGGGAACTCTTCCGCGAACGGGTAAGCCTGTGGGACAGTGAGGAAAAATCCCAGCCTCTTACCTATAAAGCGGACCCGCGCGGGGAAGTGTTGGACGCGCTTTCCTTTGGATTAGGCGATTTTGTGCAAAAAGCCGGTTACAGCAAAGTAATTTTTGGTTTAAGCGGCGGGTTGGATTCCGCCGTAACGGCTGTACTGGCCGCCAGCGCATTAGGGGGGGAAAGCGTGTATGCCGTTTCTCTTCCGTCTTATTGCACCAGTGATTTAAGCAAATCCTTAGCCGGCCAGCTGGCCCGCAATTTGGGCATTAATTTAGAGGAAGTAGCCGTTAAACCGGTGCTGGAGGGTATGAAAAATGCCGTGGGGCATATCGTTTCCCACTTAAAAGACGTAACGGAACAGAAACTCCACTCCCGCCTGCGCGCCAATATTTTGTTTACACTGGGCGGAGAATACGGCGCCATGCCTATTTCTACCGATGATTTAAGCGAACTTTCCGTAGGCAGCTGCGTGCTGTACGGTGATACGGCCGGGCGTTTGCTGCCTATTGGGGACGTGTTTAAAACGGAATTGTACGATTTGGCCGCTTACATTAACAAGAACCGGGAAATTATCCCCCAAGGGATTATAGACCGCGCGCCCACTTCGGAACTTCGCCCCAACCAAAAGGACGAGGACACCCTGCCCGCCTATCCGCTGCTGGATAAAATTATCCCGCTGTACGTGGCCCAGGGTCTGACCCCGCAGGAAATTGCCCGCAAGTGCAAAGCCCCGCTGGAAACGGTGACGGACGTGTGCCGCCGCATAGACGCGGCTGATTATAAACGCGCCCAAACCGCGCCTATTTTAAAAGTAACCCGCCGTCTGTTTACGGATTTACAGCGTCCCGTTACCAAAAAAATAAATCTTTAATTTGAAACGCCGCAAACCGGGTAAGATGCCGCATTCTGCCCGGTTTTTTTGCGCGCCTGCGTATAGTATGAAGAAATGGTTAAAAAATAAACCGCTGCGCCGCCAGCTTTTTAGTCTTACCAGCCCTATTTTTGTGGAAACGCTGCTTATTATGCTTTTAGGGGCTACGGACGTGGTGATGCTCAGCCGGTATTCCGATGATACCGTCGCCGCCGTGGGGGTGGTGAACCAGCTGCTTAATTTGGTGTTTATTTTATACGGTATTACCACGCTGGGCACGTCCGTCTTGTGCGCGCAGTATTTGGGCGCCCGTCAAAAAAACAATGTGATGCAAACCATCGGCGTTTCCATTACGGTAAACCTGGTGGTGGGGCTGGCGGTCAGCGCGGGGCTTTATTTGCTGGCGCCGCAGTTGCTGGGGCTGATGGGCCTGTCGGACGAATTAATCGGGCGCGGGAAAACGTATATGCAAATTGTGGCCGGGTTTTCTTTTATACAGGCGGTGGCTATGACGATGTCCTCCGTCTTAAGAAGCCACAATAAAGCCTATTACCCCATGTATGTTACGCTACTAATGAATATTTTAAACATAGCCGGCAATTACCTGCTTATTTTTGGCAAGTGGGGGTTCCCGGCTTTAGGCGCGCCGGGGGCGGCCGTGTCCACATCCGTGTGCCGGTTTATTGCGCTGCTGCTTTTGGGATATATTCTGTTTAAAAAAGTGGTGCCTCAGTTCACCCTCTCTTGCTTAAGGCCGTTCCCGTGGGATAAGGTAAAAAATCTGATGATTATCGGCCTTCCGGCGGCGGGGGAACAGGTGTCTTACAATTTGTCCCAGGTGGTGATTACCTATTTTTCCGTTCTGATTGGCACGGCGGCTTTAACCGCCCGCACTTACGCCATGAATATTGTGATGTTTTCTTACGTGTTTTCCATCGCGCTGGGGCAGGGGGCGGCCATATCCATTGGGCATTTGGTGGGGGCGGATAGGGACAACGCGGCCTTTTCGGTTGAGAAATATTCCATTCATTTGTCTGTTCTTATCAGCGTGCTTATTTCTATTTTAACCGCTTTGGTGGGTACGAATATTTTTAAAATGCTGTCTGCTAATCCGGACGTTATTAAAATCGGCGCGGTGGTATTATATATTGACATTGTGCTGGAAATAGGCCGGGCGGTGAATATCACTTCCGTCAATTCCCTCAATGCGGCGGGGGACGTGTTTTACCCGTTTATTACCGGCATTATTGTTATGTGGGGCGTGGCCACATTATGCGCGTACATACTGGGCGTGTGGTGGGGCTGGGGGCTGGCCGGCATATGGCTGGCGATGGCCCTTGATGAAAACATCCGCGCCGTGATTTTTGAGCGCCGCTGGAAAAGCCGCAAATGGCAAAGCAAAGCCTTTGCACGGCGCAAAGCTTAAAATTTGCTAAAATATAGCCTATGAACGACTTTTACCGTGATTACGACGTACCGCAGGATTTAAAATTTAAAACCGCCGATATTTTGCGCATGGGCGGGTTGGAGTGCTCCGCCCAGTTAAGCCCCAAATATTTTGAACGGGTGTTTACCGCCCCCAATAAAATAACGGCCGTTACGGTGGAGATTTCTTTTTCCGTGGCGGATAAAAATATATTGGTGCGCGGGCGCGTTTGGGGCAAGAGAGACGTTCAATGCGCACGCTGTTTAAAAATGGCCGCGCAGAATTTTGAAGAAGAATTTGTAGAAACATATAGCACGAAATCAGAAATAATTGATATAATGTTACTTGTGGAACAAACGCTGGCTTTGACCGAAGAAATACGCTTTCTTTGCAAGCCGGACTGCAAGGGGCTGTGCCCCGTATGCGGCCAAGACTTAAACGCCGCCCAGTGCGGATGCAAGCCGGAGTGTTTGTCGCCTTTTGCCGAATTAAAAGGTAAATTCAAGTAAGAATTAATTGATTTTTACTGATGTATACAGGAGTAATAAACAATGCCGAATCCGAAGAAAAAACACACTCGTTCCCGCCGGGATTTGAGAAGATCGCACAATTCTGTGATTGAAGTGGCCCAGTTGGTGGAATGCCCTAACTGCAAATCCGCTCGCTTGCCGCACAATGTTTGCCCGAAATGCGGTTTTTATAAAGACCGGGTGGTTGTGGCTCCCAAAGCGGCCAAAACCGAAGAAAACACTGAAGCTAAATAAATCTTTCTTATGAAAATAGCCCTGGACGCCTTAGGCGGAGATTACGGCGCTAAACCCAATGTATTGGGCGCGTTGAAAGCGGCAAAAACCCTGGGTATTGAAGTAATACTGGTGGGAGATGAAACCGTTATTAAGCGCGAGCTTAAAGAGCTGGGATATGATACTTCCCTGCCCGCCGGGATTTCTGTTGTACATGCTCCGGATACCATTGACATGGGTGCGGAACCCGCTAAAGAGTGCCGCAATAAAAAAGGAGCCAGCATTATTGTCTGCGCCGATTTGGTGCATAAAGGCGAGGCCGATGCGTTTGTTTCCGCCGGCCACTCCGGGGCGGCTATGGTAGCTTCCCTTTTCCGCATGGGACGCATTAAAGGGGTGTTTCGCCCCGCTATTGCAACCCCCATGCCCACCTATAAAGGCGTAAGCCTTCTTTTAGACGGCGGCGCCAATGCGGACTGCAAACCCATTCATTTATTGCAGTTTGCGGTAATGGGTTCGGCCTATATGGAAAAGGTGTTTGATTTAAAATCCCCTTCCGTACGTATTCTTTCTATTGGTGAAGAAGAAACGAAGGGGAATTTTTTAGTTAAACACACCATACCCCACATGCGTGAAATTGGGGTAAATTTCCTGGGCACCATGGAAGGGCGCGATGTAAACACCGGCGAAACGGACGTGATTGTTTGCGACGGTTTTGTGGGAAACATTGTGCTTAAAATGGCAGAAGGCTTAGCCAAAACCATGATTCATATGATTAAGCGGGAAATTAAAAAACGTCCGCTTGCCATACTGGGGGCTTTGCTTGCGCGCGGCGCGTTCAAAGCGGTGAAAGACCACACTAACCCCGATTGTTACGGCGGCGCTCCTTTAGTGGGGGTAAACGGCGTGGCTATTATTTCCCACGGCAAATCCAACGAAACGGCCATTTTTCACGCGCTTAAAACGGCCAAGCGGTTGGTGGAAAAGAACTTTGTGGGGGATATTGCTTCCCGCATCGCTTCGTTAAAAGACACTTTCTCCGCCATAGAAGCAGAAATGCAGGAGGAAGACAAATAATGGATTTTAAAGGAAAAAATATTATTGTTACCGGCGCCACCCGCGGCATTGGTTTAACCATTGCCGAGGCGTTTGCCAAGCAAGGGGCCAATGTGGCCATTTGCGGCACGCGTGAAGACGCCGTAAACAAAGCGGCGGAAAATTTAGCCGCTTTTGGGGGTAAAGTACTGGGCCGCGCGGTAAATATTTCCCGCGCCCAAGAGTGTGACGCCTTTGTGGCGGACGTAGTAAAAGAATTTGGGTCCTTGGACGTGCTGGTAAACAACGCCGGCATTACCAAGGATAACTTGGCCGTGCGTATGACGGAAGAAGACTGGCGCGCCGTGATTGACGTAAATTTAACGGGAACGTTTTTTATGTCTAAGGCGGCGCTAAAGGTAATGTTTAAAAAACGCGCGGGCAATGTAGTAAACATTTCCTCCGTGGTGGGGGAAATGGGCAATGCGGGCCAAGCCAATTACGTGGCCAGCAAAGCGGGTATTATCGGTCTTACCAAAACCTTAGCCAAAGAGTTTGGTTCCCGCAATATCCGCGTGAACGCGGTGGCGCCGGGCTTTGTGCGTACGGCTATGACGGACGCACTGCCGCAGGACGTGAAAGAAAAAGCCTTGGAAAACGTGCCGCTTAAAAGATTTGCAGAAACGCAAGACATTGCCAAGGCAGTGTTGTTCTTGGCAAGCGAAGATGCCTCTTATATAACGGGGCATATTCTGTCCGTCAACGGCGGACTTTATATTTAGTTGGGATAAGGGGATACCCTTTTTAAAAACATCGGAGGACAAAATGTCTGAAAATATACAAGAAAGAGTCAAAAATATCATTGTTGAACAGTTGGGCGTAGAAGCCGACCAAGTAAAACCGGAAGCCCAGTTCGTCAACGACTTAGGCGCCGATTCTTTGGACACGGTGGAACTCATCATGGCCTTGGAAGAGGAATTTGACATCGAAATCCCTGACGAAAAAGCCGAAAAGATTAAAACCGTGGGCGAAGCCATTGAATACATTGAAGCCAACGCCAAAAAATAATCGTGTTTACGGAAATTGAGCGTATCATTGGATACAGCTTCAAAAATAAAGAAGTTTTAAAGGAAGCACTCACTCACAAGTCTTTTGCCGGGGAACACCGCAGCGCCAAACATAACGAGCGCCTGGAGTTCCTAGGGGACAGCATATTAGGAGCTATCGTTGCGGATTATATCTACAACCAATGCCCTCATGTGGAAGAGGGAGTGCTTTCTAAAATTAAATCTAACTTGGTTTCACGCCATAATCTTTATTTTTGGGGTAAAGAGATGGACTTAGGGTCTTTTATTGCCTTGGGTCACGGTGAAATTGCCACGGGCGGCCGTACGCGCGACAGTATTATCTCCAACGCGGTGGAAGCCGTAATCGGCGCCGTATATATAGACGGCGGATACCAAGCGGCCGAAGCGGTAGTTTTGCCTTGGGTAAAAACCCAACATTTAACGCAGGACAGCGGGGATTTTAAAAGTTTATTGCAGGAGTTTGTGCAAAAACGCAGCAAACACACCCCGTTGTATGAAGTGATACAAACCGTTGGACCGGAACATGATAAAGTTTTTACCGTACGGGTTAGTTTAGACGGTAAAGAACTGGGCATAGGCAAGGGCCGCAATAAAAAACAGGCAGAGCAAAGCGCTGCGGAAAACGCGTTTGAGCACTTAAAAAAATAAGTTTATGGATAAAAAAACCACCTCTAAAATAACCGCCCCTATCGGGAAGATACAGGTCAAAGTACAAGAATCTTTGCTCCGTAAACCCTTGGTATGGCTGGGTATTTTGGCGGTGGTTCCTTTTGTAATAATGTTTGCTTTTACATTTAAAAGCGGGTTTACTCCTTCTGACGGAAACAGAAAGATAGAAAAAATCATCGTATCTAAAACCCCTATGGAAATGGCCGAAGAGGCCACCCAGGCTTTGCAGCGTAATGACGTGCAAAGTTTTTTTGACATTATAGAGAAAGCCAAAGATTATAATTTGGTCAACAGCAAGGGGGACTCTATGCTCCTGGTAGCTGTTTCTTTAGGAAATTATGATGCGGTGCTTCGCTTATTGTCTTTAGGGGCGGACGTAAATAAGCAAAATTCTTACACGCGCGACACGCCTGTTCTGCGCAGTTTATATACCAATCATGATGATATTACCCGCTTGTTAGTGGCGTCTGACGCTAATTTGAATTTAGAAAACAACTACCGTCATTCACCCATATTTGTAGCCGTGGAACGCCAAAAAGGCGAATTTGTGGATTTGTTTATTACTTCCGGCGCGCAGTCGGGTATTAATTCCGATAATCTGTTCCGCTGGGTAACCAAACGCAATTTAATAGGCATATTGGCTATGTTAAAAGGCGGTATTGACCCCAATGTAAAAAATGAACAGGGCAATACCCCGCTTATTATCGCGGCTTCTTTGGGGGATGTGGAGGCCGTGCGCAATTTACTGGCCTATCGGGCTGACCCCAATGCCGCAAATAAAGACGGGAACACCGCCTTAATTTATGCCGCCCGTTATAACCACCCGCAAATTATTTATGAATTGATGCGCCCCTACTCATTGGTGGCTCCGGTAGACGTGAATATTCAAAACAAACAGGGGCAAACGGCTTTGTATTGGGCGGCTTCCCGTGGGTATGAGGAAGCGGTAAAGCGTTTGCTGGCCGCTAATACCAACCGTGACCTGAAGGATAAAGACGGCTTAACCGCGCGTGACATAGCGCAAAAAAAAGGCCGCCGCAACATTGTGGCTTTGTTTGATATGGATCCTACGGCATTAAAGAATATGGTGACAGAAATGGATAATGCCCGTATTGCCGAACGAAAACGCCAGGAAGAAGCCGCCAAAGCCAAAGAGCTTGCTGAAAAACAGAAGCAAGAGGCCGCCCAGGCCCAAGCCCAAAAGCAGGCCGGCTATATTGGCCGCCGGCGCCGCCAGGAAAAGAAGGAAATGGTGCAGCCCACTTCCGCGCTGGACCAGCAAGCTCCTACCCGCAATGCTTTTTCCCGCCGCAACCGTCAATAAGACGTCTAAACGTTTTTCAATCCGCCCCAACAAATAATTGGGGCGGATTTTTTTTATATTTTACACCTCAGGAAGTAAGCCGGGGGCGTTGCTTCGTAAATACATTGCACAATAAAGCCCAAATATAACCCCAGTGGTCAATTAAGCGAAGGATTTGCCTATGTTAATGATATTCAGGACGGGAAACCAAGAAATTCCCCATAGTATTTCATAAAGCGTTCAAAATACGCCGAAATGGGTACATTGATAAGGCACCGCATTATCTATAAAAAGCCGTTCATAAACGGATGGATATTTATTTAAAACAGGCAATAAAAAAACCGCACGCTTTTTAGCGTGCGGTTTTTGACAACAGAAGGGTTACGGATGGATTTTATCCATCATGCGCGGGAACGGAATTGTTTCACGCACGTGCTGTAAACCGCAAATCCAGCGTACCATGCGTTCAATTCCCATACCAAAGCCGGAATGAGGCACACTGCCGTAGCGGCGCAAATCCAAATACCAATCGTATCCTTGCGGGTCCAGCCCTTGTTCTTTTATACGGGCAAGCAGGGCGTCATAATCGGCTTCTCTTTCACTTCCGCCGATAATCTCCCCGGCGCCTTCCGGCCCAATCACGTCCACCGCCAGCACCACTTTGGGGTTTTTGGGGTCGCGTTTCATATAAAAGGCTTTAATGGCGGCCGGGTAGCGGTGAATCATAATCGGGGTATCGTAATCTTCACCCAGCAGGGTTTCTTCGTCCCCGCCTATATCGCCGCCCCAAGGGGTATTGTTGCCTTTTTTGTGCAGGATTTCAATCGCGTCCGTATAATCAATGCGGGGAAATTTCTTTTCCACCGTGGCTTGCAGTTTGGCGGTGTCGCGTTCCAAGGTTTTTAAATCGTCTGCGCGGTTTTTAAGCACTTGGCCCACAATGTATTTAATAAAGTCTTCAGCCAAGTCCATATTATCGTCTAAATCATTATAAGCCACTTCCGGTTCCACCATCCAAAATTCAGTCAAATGGCGGCGGGTTTTGCTTTTCTCGGCGCGGAAGGTGGGGCCAAAGCAATAGGTGCGGCCCAAAGCCATGGCGGAGGCTTCCCCATACAGCTGACCGCTTTGGGAGAGAAAAGCTTTTTCGCCAAAGTAATCGGTTTCAAACAAGGTGCTGGTTCCTTCGCAGGCGGCGGGGGTTAAAATAGGGGAATCGGAAAGGATAAAACCGTTTTTGTGTAAATACTCACGGATAGCAAAAATGATTTCATCGCGTATGCGCAAAATAGCCGTTTGTTTGGCGGAGCGCAGCCACAAGTGGCGGTAGTGCATTAAAAATTCCGGACCGTGCTCTTTTGGGGAGATGGGGTAGTCTTTCGCCATTTGCAGCACTTCCAAATTTTTTACGCCCAGTTCATAGCCCAGGGGGGAGCGTTTGTCTTCCCGCACCGTGCCGGTAACCAGGATAGAGGACTCTTGGGTTACTTTATCGCCCAATTCAAATTGTTCGGGAGAAACTTCGCCTTTAAACATGACGCATTGGATAATGCCGCTACCGTCACGCAGCTGTAAAAAGTGTAATTTTCCGCTGGAGCGTTTGTTATACAGCCAGCCCTTTAAAGTGATTTCTTGGCCTAGATATTGGCCCACGTCTTTGACGCGAATTTTACTAGACATATTCTTCCTCTTACAATGAAATAAAATACTTATTATATTTTAGCTTTTTGAGGGGGAAAATAAAACCGCCTCATTTACAGGGAAAAGAAGAAACGATTATTTTTATTTTTTTCCGCCGAGGAGTACAGTAAAAAATTTTTATTTTTAGGTTTGTATATGCTATAATAAATATGTTCTTAGAAGTTCCCGCGCTAAGAAATCCAACCAAATTTCGGGCGTGTAGCTCAGCTGGGAGAGCGCCTCGTTCGCAACGAGGAGGTCGTCGGTTCGATCCCGATCACGTCCACCATTTTAAAAACCACGCTTAAGCGTGGTTTTTTATTTCATAAGAGGCGCTGGAACGCTTCCGAAGTAGCGCAGGAGGTCGCTCGGGCGGGTCCGGGTCACGTCCACCATTTTAAACACCACGCTTAGGCGTGGTTTTTTATTTCATAAGAGGCGCTGGAACGCTTCCGAAGTGAGCGCAGGAGGTCGCTCGGGCGGGTCCGGGTCACGTCCACCATTTTAAACACCACGCTTAAGCGTGGTTTTTTATTTCATAAGAGGCGCTGGAACGCTTCCGAAGTAGCGCTTTTAATACATATGGCCCAACCTCCGCTTTATCTCTTGTTTGGGACCGCTTTCCAAAAGCTGTTCTGCAAACGCAGGGCGGCTTGTTTAATCCGGGTTTTGACGGAGATATTTCTATTCTTTCCTCTTAAAATGCTAAAATAAAACTATATGGCTAAATTAGTACGCGGGTTTAGAGATATTTTTGAACCCCAATCCCAAAATTTTACTGAGCTGGAAAACTGCGCCCGCGGCGTATTTTCCTTATATGGCTTTGGCGAACTGCGCCTGCCTACCGTGGAACTGAAAGAATTATTCATTAAATCCACCGGCGAAACGACGGATATCGTCCAAAAAGAAATGTATGCGTTTGAGGACGCCGGCCACCGCCAGTTGGCTATCCGCCCGGAAGGCACTCCCAGCGTGGTGCGCGCCTATTTGGAAAATAACTTTGTGCAGGCCGCGCCCGTGCAAAAATTTTATTACATCGGCAATATGTTCCGCGCGGAACGCCCCCAGGCGGGCCGCTACCGTGAGTTTGAGCAAATCGGCGCGGAATATATCGGCAATTCCGCCCCGGCGGCGGATGCGGAAGTGATTTTGATGTTAAAAGACATCGTTTCGCGTTTTGGCGCAAAAAACTATTGCGTTAAAATTAACAGCCTGGGGTGTGACAAATGCCGCCCGCTTTACCGCCAAGCTTTAATTGATTTCTTGTCTCAAGAAAAAGACACTTTATGCGAAAACTGCCAAACCCGTTTGGAGAAGAACCCTCTTCGCGTTTTAGACTGCAAGATAGACGGCGCCCGCTTTGCCGGCCGCGTGCCCACCATGCAGCTCTGCCCGGAGTGCCAAGCCCATTTTGACGAAGTGCAATCCCTTTTAAAAGGCAAGATAGACTTTGTGGTAGACCCTATGCTTGTGCGCGGGCTGGATTATTATTCCCGCACCGTGTTTGAGTTTCAAGCGGGGGACGCTTCCCAAAACGCCATAGCGGCCGGCGGCCGTTATGATACGCTGGTTAAAAATATGGGCGGGCCCGCCACGCCGGCTATCGGCTGGGCGATGGGGGCAGAACGCGTGATAGCCGCCCGGGGGGAAGTAACCCGCCCGCAGCCAAAAAGCGTGTGTGTGGTGTCTATGGACAAACAATGCAACGAAACAGCTTTTAATATCATGCAGTCTTTGCGTGAGGCGGGCATCCGCACCGAAGGCGGACTTTTTGATAAAAACATCAAAGGCCAAATGAAACAGGCCGACCGCTGCCACGCTTCTTACGCGGTTATTTTAGGGACGGACGAACTGGCTCAGCGCCAAGCCACTTTTAAAGACTTGGCCACCGGGGAACAGAAAAAGATTTCATTTGACGTATTAACCCAAGAGGTAAAAAAAGCATTATGAAAAGAACCAATTATTGTGGGGAGGTAACCTCCAAATTTTTAGGCACGCGCCAAACCCTTTGCGGGTGGGTGAACAGCTACCGCGACCACGGCGGCGTACTGTTTATAGACCTGCGTGACCGCAGCGGCATATGCCAAGTGGTGGTGGAGCCTTCCAAACCGTTTTTTAACGAAGCGTCAACCGTACGCAACGAATATGTAATAGAAGTTACCGGCACGGTAACCAAACGTATTGAGGGCGCCGTAAACGCAAATATAAAAACCGGGGAAATTGAACTGGTGGCGGAAGAATTTAAAATTTTAAACACGTCTATTCCTCTTCCTTTTGATGTGGAAAAATCCCGCTCGGTAACGGAAGAAACCCGCTTAAAATACCGCTACCTGGATTTGCGCAACCCAAAAATGTACGCCAATTTATTGTTGCGCCACCGCTTGTCCCAGGCGGCCCGGCGGTATTTGGACGGGCAGGGCTTTTTAGAAGTGGAAACCCCTATTTTAACCCGCTCCACGCCGGAAGGCGCGCGCGATTATTTGGTTCCTTCCCGCGTGCACCATGGGGAGTTTTACGCCCTTCCCCAAAGCCCTCAGATGTTTAAGCAAACGTTAATGGCCAGCGGGATTGACCGCTACTTCCAACTGGCGCGCTGTTTCCGCGATGAAGACTTGCGCGCGGACCGCCAGCCCGAGCATACGCAGATTGATATGGAAATGTCTTTCGTTACCATTAATGATATTCACGAGGTGGTGGAAGGCTTAATGAAAACGCTTTTTGCCACCGCGGGGGAAGATATTTCCGTTCCGTTCCCAAAAATTCCTTATAAAGAAGCCATGAGCAAATACGGTTCCGACAAGCCTGACTTGCGCTATGATTTGGAAATGAAAGATGTTTCCGACGTGTTCAAAAATACTTCTTTTAAAGTATTTGCTGACGTGTTGGGAAAAGGGGGGGAAGTTCGCTCTCTCGTATCCCAAGGCGGGGCCGCCACGCCGCGCGCGCAGGTGGATAAGCTGGTGGATTTGGCTAAAAAGAACGGCGCCAAAGGCTTGGTATGGTTCAAATACAAAGAAGGGAAGCTGGACAGCCCTTCCGCCAAATTCTTTACCGAACAGGAACTGAAAGATTTAATCACCCACAGCGGCGCCCAAGAGGGAGATTTAATTTTACTGGGGAGCGACCAGTTCGCCCCGCTGTGCGCTTTTATGGGGGCCTTGCGCAAAGAATTGGTTAAAAATTTAACCCCCAAGTGTAAGTGGGCTTTTGCCTGGATTACGGATTTCCCGCTTTTGGAATACGTGCCGGAAGAAGACCGCTGGGACGCGGCCCACAACCCTTTTACGGCCGCCCACGAAGAAGATTTGGATAAGCTGGAAACGGACCCCGGCTCCGTGCGTTCCTATCAGTTTGACTTGGTGCTTAACGGCAACGAGCTGGCCTCCGGTTCCGTGCGCAACTGCCGCCGGGACGTGCAGGAACGCATTTTGGCTTTGATGAAACACTCTAAAGAAGAGTCCGCCCGCCGTTTTGGCATGTTGTTAAACGCGTTGGAAGCGGGCGCGCCTCCTCACGGCGGCATTGGCCTGGGGCTGGACCGCATTACCGCACTTTTGGCGGGGGAAGAGTCTATCCGTGAGGTTATCGCTTTCCCCAAAACGGCGCAGGCCGTCTGCCCGTTGACGGATTCCCCTAACGTGGTGGACGATATCCAGTTAAAAGAATTGGCTTTAGCTATTGTAAAAGAATAGTAAATACCCCGGGCTCGCCCGGGGTTATTTTTACACGCTTTAGCGTTTTATGGCATAATAAAAATAGTATGAAGATAACGCGTTTTTGCTTTTCTGTTTTACTCTTTGCGGCGGCCTGTTCTCCTTCCGGACAGGGGGACGACTTGGCTTCCGCCCGGCCCACGCGTGAAGCCAATGTGGCGCGTTATTTGGCCAAAGCCAAAGAAAACCAACGCTTGGCGCAAGAACGCCGCCAACCTATTAACGCCCAAAAACCGGTTAATGTGGAGCAGGTTAAAACCCAGGCGGGGGAGGACTTCTTTCCTACCCTGCCTGCGGAAATGGCCGCGGTAAAAGCCAATTTAGAAAAACGCGTGCGTGATGAATACGGTGAGGCTGCCGCCGCCCAAGCGGGCGCTATTATTTTGGCCTACCATAAAGACGCGCAAGCCGCCGCCAAGCAAGCCCAAAACCCGCAAGAAATGGCCGCCGCTTTACGCCGGTTGGATGAACAATACCAGCAAAAATTAAACGCTTTTTTAGATGAGCAAGTGGCTCTGAAGTGGGTTATTCCCACGCAAAAGCAGTTGGATTTGGCTCGCGCGGAAATGGAACATAAAAATAAAGAGATGTTAAAAAATATAGGGGAATTATACGGGCCCGTCTGCGCGCAAAAAGCGGAACCGGTATTAAAAACGGCGGTTGAAAACTATATGCAGGTGTTTGCCTCTGCCAAAGACGGAGCGGAAATGCAGCGGCGCAGCCGGGAGGTTATGCAAGACTCAGACGCGCAGCTGGCCGCCATTGTGGCCCAATACGGGGACCCGAAAGGCCCCATGAGCGAGGAAGACCTGCAGGCTATGCGCGCGGAAATGATTGCCGCCTATCAGGAAGTGGAAAACAAGTTTGAGCGTTTGTACGGGCAAGAAGCCGTGGCGCAAATACGCCCGTTTTTTAATCAAATTTTAAAAAATGCCGCCGCTGTAGGCGCGGCGGATACGCGCCAAAGCTATAAACGGGAAGAATTGGACCGTTTAAATAAGATTTATCAAGAGCAGCTGGCCAATATGCAAAAACGTTTTAACGAACGTATCAAACAAAGAGCAAAAAGATAAAAAATAAATCCCGGTGTGTTGGAATTCGGGTTTTGAGCATATTTAGATTATGAAAAACAAAATATTAATTTACTTAGCCGTTTTTATTATTCTTTTATTATGCGCGGGGGTGTTGGCGTTGGTGTCCTCATCTCCTTCCAACCGCCAGGAACAACCGATGTATATGGGTTCATCTTCCGCCGTAACAGACCCGGCCTCTCCCGCCCATTTTCAACGTACGTTGGCGGATTTAAAAGACCAGGAATTATTGGGCTTGCCCGCCCCTCAATCTTTGCCGCCGGCCGGGCCTGGTATTGCCGCCAGCGGGCGCGCACCCTTGCTGGAGGCCGGTTTGCCTTCGGGCCGGGAGGAAAGTTTTTTTCCGGTTTCCGCTTATGCGCCGGCGCGCGGGCCCAAGCAAGAGACCCGTTTAAAAGGACGGCTGCCGGGCGGATCTGCTTCCGCTTCTACGGCTGGGAAAGGGGGGGCTTCTTCTGCCATGGAAGTCAGCTCAGGCGGCGCGGTTCAGGGCGGCGCGGATTTGCGCGATAGCGACTCTTATAAAAAAGCCAATGAAACGCTTTTGTCTTATTTAGCCCCTAAGGACCGCCAAAAACAAGAAGCGCTTATGCGGGAAATGGATACTTTAAGCAATAATTTAAGTAACGCTCTGGCGCGCGCCATGGCCCCTAAATCCAAACGCCAGGCCATGGTGGAAAAATATACCCGCCGTTCCGGGCCGGAGGCTTTAAAAGGGAACAATAATCCGTTTGCGGACGTAGTAAGCCAAATTGCTTCCCAAAAATCTTCCGTGGTGCAAAGCATGACGGATAACTTTGGCGCCGCGGCCGGGCAGCAGGCGGGTAAAATTATGGACAGCTTTCAAAAAGAAGCTTCCGCCGTGGCTAACCGTACGGATTTAACCCAACAGCAAAAAGGCGATGAAATACGCAAATTAAACAATAAATACCAACGCCAGTTAAACGAGTTGACGCGTGCCGGCTCCTTGCAAAAAATGGAAGCGGAACAACGCCAGGAAAATGAAGACTATTTGGCTTTGCTTCGCAGCAATTTTAACCCGGAAACGGAATCCGCCGCCCGTGAAATATTGGATAATTTCACCACGCAAAAAATGCAGCTTATCCAGCAAGGGCTGCCCGCGGCGGATTTTCAGGAAAAATATTTGAAACTCAAACAAGAGGCTGATGACAAAGTAAAAGAAGCCGTCTTTAAAGCCAATCCCACCCGTATGGATACGGCGGAAGTGTTGGAAAACATCAACCGCCAAACCGCCAAAGCGCAAATGGAGCGTGACAAAGCCGCCGTGGAGGCCGGCTTAAAGCAGGACCAAACCGTCTATGTTTCTGAAGATGTAAAACAAAAATACCGCGATAATTTTGCCGCTCAGCGAGCCAAAGATGTAAAAGCAGTAGCACAGGCTTACGGCCCGGAAGTGGCGGCCCAGTTTGAGCAAATTGATATGGCGTACGAAAAAGAAGTGCTGGAAAATTTTGATTCCCAGGAAGGGCGTTTGTCCGTAAACGAAAAGAACCAAGCCGCTGTGGAAAAGCGCAACCAAGCGGTGCAGGCTTTGCTGGAAAAAGCCCAAAATGACCCGGCTTTTAAACAAAAGCAAGCCGCGCAAATGGAAACGGAAATAAAGAAACAAAACGAGCAAACCCTTTCCCAAATCATGCAAAGCGAAGAAATGCGCCAATGGCCTTCTTCCGCAAAGAAAGAGTATGAAAAACAGGCCCGCGCCATTTTGGACGATATGGCCAAACAGCTTGCCCAGGCGGCTGTTAACGCCAAAGACCAAAAATCGTACGAGCAGGACGCCCAGCGCATTCAGCAGGCGGCCCAACAAAAGCTGCAAAATATCCAGGTGTCTGTGCCTCAGCCCCAGCCGGCGCAGTAAACAATATCCAAGTTATTTCAAAACCCCGCTTTTTGCGGGGTTTTTTATAGGGATAACTAAATACCCCTAAACTATTTCCTGTATACATAGCGGCGCAAAGCTTAACCCAGCAACCCGCCCCGCCTGTTTCAAAGGGGGATTTTAGGTTCCGGGTGTCTTTATTTCTTTTGCAATAAGACAAATGTTTAACGCCGTGTTTATGAGTGAGAAAATTTCTCCCTGTTTTATGGACAGGGTATTTGACTTGGTAGAGTAAAATAAAGAAGGTCTGTTGTAAAACAGACCCTAAAAAATACCGGCTTACCGCGGCGGGGTTATTTATCTTTATTTAATTTTGCCTGCGGGAAATAGTGGTACAAAATGGTTTTGTAATCCTGCCCGGCTTCGGCCCGGCCGGCGGCGCCCGTTTGGCAAAATCCCACGCCGTGTCCCCATCCTCCGCCGTAGAAAACAAAGTTTTTCAGTTTTTTATTTTCGTAATTGGGCTGTACGATAAAATAACTGCTTCTAAGCATGCCGGGCCCCAAATTGCCGCGGATGACGTTTTCTTTATTTAAAATAACGCTGCCTTTCGTGCCTTTTACCTGTACCCGGTTTACATAGCCGGAGCGCCCTCGGCGAAGCGGAATAATGGCGGTAATGGAGCCTATGTCTTTGCGGCGTTTGCGGCGGATGACTTGGCGCAGGTCTTCCTCTTCCACCACGCGGGTCCAGCGGTAAGCGGCCAGGCTTACGTTCTTATCATAGCGGCTGTAAGCGTCGTGCGCGTGTTGGAGAAGGTCTTTAAAATGATAGGGCTGTAAATGGTCAAAATCAAAATCTTTATAGTCAGACACCGGGTGTAAATACACGTGTTCAAACCAGCCCGCTTCTTTAGCGCTTTGGGTAATGCCGCCGCAATTGGCTGAAAACACGGCTTCTATCGGTTTTTTATTATAGACCATAATTTCGCCCATGGTGGATTCTACCGACGCGTTTCCCCGCTCGCTTTCCGCGCTGACGCCTTTATAAACCTGGCAGTTTTGCGTGTCGCACAAATCATAACCGTAAGCGTTGTGCTTGCCCATGTGTTTTAAAGCGTATGTGCGCGCCAGCACCGCCTGCGCGCGCAGCGCGTTAATGGGAAAAGGAATAGGCATTTCAGAAGAAATCACGCCTTCCAGGTATTCTTCCAACATCAGCACGTTGACGGGCACCAACGCGTTTAAAGACGTATTATGCAGTATTTCCAAATCGCCGCGGTATTCTTTGTCGTCCACGCTGGCCCACGTCATGCCGGCGCCGCTCATCAACGCGCGCACGATAATGGTGGGGGCGTCTTCGCCGGAGGGAACGTCCACCGTGACGCGTACTCCTTTTTTAAAAGGGTATTTTTTGCCGGAAGGGGAAAGCAAAAAGGGTTTTCCGTCTTTTAATTCAGCGGTCCATTCTTCCTTGGCTTTTCCGCGAAGCAGCTTTTTCCCGCCGGCTAATTCTTTTACCGTAAAATCATGTGAGGGAGAGAATTTAACCGTTTTGCGCGCGCTTGGGCGGCCGCTGGAACGGGTTCCCAAACCGATGCGTATTTCCTGCGCGTCTTGCGGGGGAACAATGAATTTTTTTATGAACGTGTGCTGGGTTAATTCTTTGGTGGGGGTTAATTCTTTTTCTGATTTTGTCAGCCGCGGGCGCAAATCCGCCATGGCTTTGTTAACGGAGGGCAAGTTCTTTTCTAAAGAATAAATCATGCGGTATTGGCGGTAAGCCTCGTTATAATCCCCCAGCTTGGCCAGTGCGGCGGCGTAATGTTCTTTTGCTTCCAAGGCTTGATGGTCGTACGTGGACGCTTTTTTAAAATGCTGGGCCGCCTTCTGATAGTTTTTTTCTTTCTCATACAACAGCCCCAATAAGTAGTTGGATAAAGCCCGGTGGTTTTTGCCTTTGGCGGCGGTTTGCAGGTTGTAGAGGGCCAGTTTGTCTTCCCCCATGCCCATTTGGGCGCGCGCCAGATTAATATATAAAAATTCCGCCCTCCCTGGTTTGCTTACCAGCAAAGACAA
This sequence comes from Candidatus Avelusimicrobium aviculae, assembly GCF_949292495.1. Classification (NCBI taxonomy): domain Bacteria; kingdom Pseudomonadati; phylum Elusimicrobiota; class Elusimicrobia; order Elusimicrobiales; family Elusimicrobiaceae; genus Candidatus Avelusimicrobium; species Candidatus Avelusimicrobium aviculae. The sequence goes on along the minus strand of NZ_CASEZB010000003.1, from coordinate 67,836 downwards.
CAGCATCTCCGCCGCGGAGTATTGCCCGTCAGCCAGGTAAGCTTCCGCCATAAACTCGGTAATGGTTTCATCGTTGGGATAATATTTATGGGCGGCGCTCATAATGTCTACCGCCTGTTTGGGACTGCCCAGCTCCATAGCGATAAAAGCGGCGTTTAAAAAAGCGTCTTTATCATGAGTTTGTTTGGATATTTCCAAATATTTTTCCAAGCTTTCTTTCGGTTTATAAGAAAAATATAAATCCGCCGCCTCTTTTAGCTGGGTTTGTGCGTCATTATTTTCAGTATCTGCCGGGGCGGCGTGCGTTGCGGCGGCAAACAGCAAAAAACTGGCTGTAAACACGCAAAAAGTTTTTATTTTATAGCCTAATCCCATATTCGCCCCGTGAATGAAATTTTGTAAGATATAACGTATATTATTTTTATATTTTACAAAACTATGACGCAACAACTACCACAATGGCTTAAAGATTTAGTAGGCAAAAATAAAGCCGCCTTACGTACGCAGGCGGCATTAAACGCGCAGCATGAACTGGATAAATGCGCCCTGCATACGGTATGCGTAGAAGCAAAATGCCCCAACCGCGGGGAATGTTTTAACTGCGGGGACGCCACCTTTATGATTTTGGGCGACACCTGCACCCGCAACTGCCGTTTTTGCGCCGTGCGTAAGGGGTGTCCTTCTCCGGTGGACGAAGGGGAAGCCCTGCGCGTTGCCCAAACGGTAAAAGACTGGAATTTGCGCTATGTGGTGCTTACCTCACCCACCCGGGACGATTTGCCGGACGGAGGCGCCGGGCATTTTGCGGCTGTCATGTGCCGGATTACCCAAATAAATCCCTCCGTTCTTTGCGAACCGCTTATCCCGGATTTAAAAGCCAACCCGGCGGACATCCAAACCGTTTTGGACGCGAACCCCGCCGTTTTGGCGCATAATATAGAAACGGTGGAGGAACTTTCCAAACAAATACGCGGGGGGGCGGAATACCGCCGTTCTTTAACCGTGTTGGAAACCGCCAAAAAACTGGCGCCGCATGTGCTGACCAAAAGCGGCATTATGGTAGGGTTAGGTGAAACTGACCAGCAAATAAAAAACGCTTTGCGGGATTTGCGTTTGGCCGGTGTGGATTTATTAACCATAGGGCAGTATTTAAGCCCGTCCTCCGCCCATCACCCGGTGGAAAGATATCCCCTGCCGCAGGAATATCAGGAATGGGAAAAATACGCCCTGTCTATTGGTTTTAAGGGGGCAGCCTGCGGCCCGTTGGTGCGCAGCAGCTACCGGGCGGGGGCATTGTACCGCCGCGCGGTGGGCAGTTTACAGGCTAAATAGTATATAATATACATATGAAAAGATTTTTAATAATGTTTTTTTCCTTGGGGTTAACGGCCGCCTGCGCCGGGAATCCGCCCCAGTGGTGGAACCCAAGCGGCGCATATGGCAATGAAGCAAGCGCTGTTTCCCATTCCGCGGGGAGCACTCCGCCTTCCGCCCGGCCTGCGCCGGTACAGGAAATGCCTGTAGTGCAGGAGGAAAATATCGCTTCTTTTATACCGGATGATTCCTACGAAGAAATGATTTTAACCCCCATGCAGGACGAAGAAACCGAAGAGCCGGCCGGAGGGGAAGACGCTTCTTCCAACACGATGGACATTACTCCGTCCGCGCCGGATGCCTCTTCTGAATTGCCGGTGCCCAGCGTATTAATGGATTAATACTTCTTTTTAGTACGCAAAATAGAACCCCCCGGTTTAACTAAACCGAGGGGTTCATCTTGACGTCTCCATTATTACCTTCCTTCTCTTTTGGTTAGCGCCTCTTAAACATAAGGACTTACCGTTACTTTTCATTTGCCCCATTGGCCGAACCAATACATCAACCAATTGTCAGGCAAACAACCGTCAACCGCTTTACTACCGGTGCCGCCTACTTCACGGTGAAGCATATGTAACCCACCGCTCCTTCGGCTGAGCACGGATACAACCAACTACATCCGTTACGTATTTCAAGCTCCCGTTCACCCGGTACGGACGGCCGCCCGGCGGGCACAACGTCCAACAACTATTATCATTACAGTTTCCGCTTTACAACTTCCGCTATCGGCTTTCCCGACACCGAACCTGCAACCACGTAACTGCCATAACAACTGCCTTTCGCCGCTTGAAATGCGTCCCGTACAGCCAAGCACTTCACAGTTTCTCGCATTTCCGCTTGTAACAGCCTTATGCCCAAGAAAAACGCCATGGGCTTTACTTCATACTTACAGTATAATAAAAAAAGAAAAAAAATCAAGGGGTATTTTAAAACCCCAAATTTAAATTTCTGCGACGTAAATTTTTATAATTTTCGACGTAAAAATATTAAAAAACCCGGCTGAGGCCGGGCATGTAGGAAGTTTTACCACAGCCGGTAAGAACGGCCTTGCAGGGCTTGGCGGTCAAACTGTGGGTCTGAATAAACAAATTCTACGGTTTTAGAGGTTGGATTGACTATCAGGAAAATAGGATCTTGTGTCTTGGAATCCGGGTTTACTAAACGGAAAAACACCGTTCCATTTTCATAATGCAGCGCTTCCTGCGGCAAATAATGGGAATTAAAATCTTTTACCGTATGGGGTGAAGATAGAAAACGATGCAAGTATTCAAAATCGCTTTGCGTTAAATTAGGCCCCAAATCCGCCGCGAATTGCACGGTAAAAACATAATCTTTAAATATCGGGTTTTCGTTTAACGCGGCGTTTAACTGCCGGGCGCGGTTTAAAAATAAATCCGCCTGCGAAGATATAGACACCTGTTTTTGCAATTTGCGGTAAACCTCGGCAAAAGAGGGCCTTTTATGCTGCGTGTTAAAGACGGATTTTATCTTATATATAAAATCCGCGGACTGGGTTTCTTCCATAATGGATTGGGCCCAGGGGAACCACTCCAATTCTTGTTGCCCCGCCTGCAGGGCGAAAGGAAAAAAAAGCGCCGTAACCGGCACTAGAAAGATAAAGATTTTTTTCATAATTTTTGTAGTATTTATACATTATAAAAAGTTTAAAATCCCGACGACAGGGCCCTTAGACCTATATGATAAATAGGTCCTTTGGCCTTTTGCGTTTTAACAATAAAAAACCGCTTGGCTATAACAGCCAAGCGGTTTTAAAGAATACAAGCTTTTTTACAGTTTGGTAATGTCCGCCACGGTTTGCGTTAAATAGCGGCGCACCCGGGCTAACAAGGCCAAGCGGTTGTTGCGTATGGCCGGTTCCGGCGCGTTTACCATTACGTCCGTAAAAAACCGCTCCAACGGCTCTTTAAAGGAAGCGTAGGTCTTTAGCACAGACAGGTAATCGTCAGTCGTTTTGGCGGTGTTTACGCGGCAGCCTAAAGAAGAGTCTACCTCGTGGATTTGGTTGTACAAATCTTTTTCCGCGGGCAGCTCCAGCAGGCTTTCGGTTACGGTTTCGCTTACGTCCGGCGATTTTTTAAGGATGTTGCAAACCCGTTTGGCGGGTTCCAGCACGGAAGCGAACTCTTCCCCGTTTTTGACCGTTTCCAACGCGCTTACCAAAGCTTCCACTTGGGGAAGCGGCAATTCATACCAGTTGGTTACCGCGTTGATGATGCCGGCGGCATGGCCGCGCTGTTCCAGTACCAGCGCTAAACGCTGAAATAAGAAACCCGGCAATTGGCTTAAGCCTTTATCCGGCGTGTTTTGCGGATATTCTTTAGCGGCGGCTTCCACCAATTCTTTTAAGCTTACGTTTAGGCCTTTTTCCAGCAGAATGCGCACCACGGCAAACGCTTGGCGGCGCAGGGCGAAGGGGTCTTCGCTGCCGCTGGGAATTTGGCCTATTAAAAAGTTGCCGCATAAGGTGTCTATTTTACCGGCTAAAGCCACCAAGTTGCCTTCCAGCGTGGCGGGCAGGGGGGAAGAAGACGTAAGCGGCAGATAAAAATCCCGCATGGCGGCGGCTTCCTGCTTTTTGCCCAAGAGAGCGGCGTATTCACCGCCCATATAGCCTTGCAATTCCGGGAATTCATACACCACGTGGCTGGTTAAATCCGCGTACGCGTGCAAAGCGGCGTATTGCACCGCCGGGCGCAGGGCCGTGTTTTGGGTTTTGTCACACAACCAAAGGGCCAATTTTTCCGTGCGAGAGGCTTTGTCCAGCATGGAGCCTAGGCCTTCCAAAAACAGCACTTGGGATAGTTTCTGCTGGAAATGTTCCAAGCCTTCCTTTTTATCGTTCTCAAAGAAGAATACGGCGTCGGCCAAGCGGGCGGACATGACTTTTTTAAACCCGTCGCGCACTTCGTTTTGGTTGACGGAAATCCCGTCCCGCACGGCGATAAAGTACGGCTGTATTTCTCCCTTGTCATTTAACACGGGGAACATTTTAATTTGTTTCTTAAGCACCGTGGTAATAAGTTCTTTGGGCAGGGTTAAAAATTTAAGGTCAAAATCTCCGCCAACGGCTACCGGGTGTTCGGTAAAATAAACGGTTTCTTTAATCAGGTCTTCGTCTAAATCCGCCTTGTAGCCGCGCACGGCCGCTTCCGCGCTGACGGTTTTTATCAGCGCTTCCCGCCGTTCCTGCGGCAGCACCAAAATAGGCTGCGGCTGGTTCTTAAGCAGGTCCACATAAGCCTGTTTGTCTGCGCTTTCCACTTTAATGGGTTTGCGCCCAAAAGAAGAAAGCGGGTAGGTGTAGCGGTTGGATTGTACGCCCGCTACGGTAAATTTAATTACTTTATCGCCGTATAAACCAATCAGGCTTCTAATCGGGCGGCCGTAGCGCAGGCCGCTTTCTTCCCACACCATGTTTTTGGCAAATTCCAGCCCGGTTACGATGCGGGTGAAAATTTCCGGAAGCAGTTTGGGGGTTTTCTCTCCTTTTATTTTGATTTTGGCGTAAATAAAGGGGCCTTTGTCCGTTTCCACAATGGATAATTTTTCCGGAGCGATGCCGTTTTTCTGCGCAAACCCCGCGCTTTGGGGGGTAAACTGCCCGTTTGCGTCTTTTAATAATTTGGCGGGCGGCCCTTTTACTTCTTTTTGTACATCGGCCGATTTTTCAGCCAAGTCTTCTATAAAAAGAACCAAACGGCGGTAGGTGCCGAAAGATTGTACGGACTTATACTCCAGGCGTTTTTCCTGTAAAATTTGCGCCGCCAAAGTTTCCAGTTGTTTTAATGCCGGTTCCACAAAGCGGGAAGGCAGGTGTTCGGTTCCAATTTCTAAAAGCGCGTTCATTAGGCGGCCTCCTTTTCCTGGCTGGGCTCTACGCTTTGTACATAGGCTTTTGCGCAAGCTTTGGCCAAATTGCGGATTTTGGTGATAATGTTGGTACGGTCCGACACGCTGATGGCGCCGCGGGCTTCCAGCATATTAAAATAGTTGGAAACTTTCATGGCGTCGTCGTAAGCGGGCAGGTACAGGCCTTTTTTGCAAAGGGCGTAGCATTCGTTTTCACACTCTTCAATATAGCGGCGCAGGTGGTCTATATTGCTTTCCTCAAAATAATAGTGGGAAAACTGGCGTTCGCCTTCCCAATGTACGTCGCGGTAGGTGATTTCATCATTCCAGCGGATGTCAAACACATTGTCAATTTTTTGGCAGTACATGGCAATGCGTTCCAACCCGTAAGTAATTTCTACGGTAATGGGATTTAAGGAATATCCGGCCATATTTTGGAAATAGGTGAACTGGGTAATTTCCATGCCGTCCAGCCAAATTTCCCAGCCTACGCCAGAGGCGCCCAGCGTGGGGGACTGCCAATCATCCTCAATCCAGCGCACGTCGTGTTCTTTAGGGTCTAAGCCCAGGGCTTTTAAAGAATTCAAATACAATTCCTGCACGTTTTCGGGTGCGGGTTTCATAATTACCTGGTATTGGTAATATTTGCCCAGGCGGTTGGGGTTTTCGCCGTAGCGGCCGTCCGCCGGGCGGCGGCAGGGTTCTATATAGGAGCGGCGTACGGGTTTTTTGGTTAAAGACCCGAAAAAGGTTTCCGGGTTATAGGTGCCGGCTCCTTTTTCCACGTCATAGGGCTGAACAAGGACGCAGCCTTGCTTAGTCCAATATTCGTTTAAAGCGGATATCATATCCTGAAAATTCATACCGTATTTCATAAGTAATTACATTATATAAAATACAAAGGCGGCGCGCTTAATGCTTGTAAGCGTAAAATAACTATTTTTTATAAAATATAATTATGATTACCAGCGTTATTTTTGATATGGACGGCCTGCTTTTTAATACAGAGCCGCTTTATTTTGAGTGTTACAAAAAAGCGGCGGGGGAAAAAGGCCTTACTTTTCCGGAAGAACTGTTTGAAGCTTGCGTGGGCATCAGCCAGGCGGACGCGGCGCGCCTAATCCGCCACCATTTCGGCCCGGATTTTGACACCCAAGCCCTGCATGCCCGCACATACGCCCATTTTGAAAAATACCTGCAGGACGGCGGCCCCATACACTTCCGCCCCGGGGCTAAAGAAGCGGTGGAGTTTTTTCACCGCCGTGGGTTAAAACTGGCGCTGGCTTCTTCCAACATTACGCGCTGGGCGGAACACTTTTTGAAAGCGGGAGGAATACGCCACTATTTTATGGCGGTTACCACTTCCAACGATGTTACCCGCCCCAAACCGGACCCCGAGGTTTACTTGGTTTCAGCCAAAAAGCTGGGGGCGGACGTATCGCAATGCCTGGTGTTTGAAGATTCCGTAGCCGGGGCCACGGCGGCTATTTCGGCCGGAATGCGCACCTGCGTGGTGCCCCAGCTTAGGCAGCCGGACACGTTTGTCAGGCAAAACGCGTTTAAAATTTACAAATCCTTAGAAGACATTTACCCAGATATGGACGAGCTTTTAGCGTAATAACTGCCCATAAAACACCCCGCCGTTAAGCGGGGTTTTTATTATTTGACGGAAAGAACGATTGATTTGCCGTTTAATTCTTTGATGGATTTCAAATCCGCCGGGTCATTATAATTAAAGATAATCAGTTTTTCCTTCGGTTTAATGACCAGCCACATGTCCGCATGCTGATAATTTAGGCTAAGCAGCAGCGCCCCTTTATACTGGCGGGCCTCCTGCGGGGTTTCTATGTTGTTAAAAAAGCGTTTTAAAAAGGCTTTTTCTTCGTTGGAAAGCAGACAAAAATCACTAGGGACTATGGCTGTTAGCACGTAGCCTTTAAATAATTTATTGGTATTTGCGCTTTTTTGCAAATCTTGATAATTGGCTTTGCACTTTTGAATTTCACTTTCTGACTTGCGCTGTTTTTTCAGTAAAGAGGCAAATAAATTTTCCATTACTTTGGCGGCTTGCGCCTGCGCGCTGATTAGGCGTATATTGGCATTAGCCGACGTGCCCAGTACCGAGGAAGAGACCCTGCTGTTTACATTTTGGTTTTCCTTTTCCAAAACCCGTTGCCAAAAAAACAGTTTTGGGGCATCCTGCTGCTCTGCACGCAGTGCCGCCGGGTATACGCAGGCAGCCAGCGCGAACAATACTCCCGCCCATAATTTATAATTTATGCTATCCTCCCAAAAAATATACTAATCAATATTAGTATCAGAAAAAGTTTCTGTTTTACAAGGGTCTTTGGGCCTAAATGATTCTAGGACCGGGGCTAACGCACATTGGAAAGCGTTGGTTGGGGAAAAACGATTTCTTCTTGCAGGGTATAGGTGGCGTTTTCGGGCAACAGCTCCGCTTCTTCCAGTGTGAAATTTTTAAGCGTGTTAAGCGGATACGCCAAATATTGGCTTAAAAAACGTCGGCAGACGCTGTTGCATTTGGATAAGGAAAGCAGGTCTTCCGGCTCGTTAAACGTTAAAGAAGACAGGCTGTCCTCGTGGATGCGCTTCCAAAACCGGGGGGAAATTTTTAAAACAGGGCGTTCCAAACCAAAACCGGCCGCGCGCATTAAGCGCAATGTAAACGCCGCGGCAAAAGCCGGGTTAGGTTCCCCATATTCCAGTTCCGTCAGGCTTTTTAGCAAAAGCTCAAATTTCTCTTCGCTGGGCTGGTGCTGGGGGGTTAGGCGCAAAACCAGTTCGCAAAAGTGCATGGCTAAAGACAGGCGTTTTAAATCCGCCCGCACGCGGCTAAACACGTTGAGCGTTTTCCCGCCGGTTACCGTGCCCATTACGCCGCCGCGGCGCACGTATACGCGGTAATCCGCGTAAGAAAAAGGCTCGCTTAAGGCTTTTAATTTGCCAAGCGGTTTTGCCACGCTGGGGAAACGCACGTTCACCCGTCCGTGCCGGCGGGTGTAAAGGCAGGCCACGCGGTCCGCTTCGCGGAAAGGCTGGCGGAAAAGCACAATGCCTTCATCTGTAAAAACCATATAATAAATATAGCAAAATTTTAGCCCCGTGTTTATATATGCCCCTAAATAAAAACTTGCCGTTTTTCTTCATATTTGGGATAATAAAGAAAGACGTGGTTTTAGCGTCTAAAAGTTTTGCAAAGAAACGCCAGAAAAGATATAATATCTGTAAGTTTCAAGCAGAAACGATTTTAAATTAATTAATGGGAGATACGTTTTTTCCAGTTCCTTAGCGGTGCCAGAAATTACGTATAAATGTGAGTATGTTACCTACCTATAGACCTAATAAAAGAAGAAGAGCTAAACACATCGGTTTCAGAGCCAGAATGGCCACCGCCGGCGGCCGCAAAGTTTTAAGCGCGCGCCGCGCCAAAGGCCGCCACGAACTTATCAGAGCCTAGTTTTATGCTTTACGGCCTTCCCAAACCGTTCCGCTTGCACTTAAAGAAAGATTTTGAGGCAATTATCCGCAACGCTTACCGCTTGCAGGGTGAAGGAATGGTAATTTGGTGGAGGCCGTCTTCTTATCCGGGCGCGCGTACCCGCCTGGGAATAGTAGTAAGCCGTAAGTTGGGCGGCGCGGTGGTACGCAACCGCGTCAAAAGGCTTTTAAGAGAAAGTTTTAGACTTAACAGGGAAAAACTAAAACCCGGCACTGACTTAATAGTCAGCCCGCGTTCCAGCGAAATCTTAGCGGATGTACATTCCGCCCAGCGCGCATTATTGGCGCTTTGCGGGAAAGCCGGTATATTACACTCTTCAGACAATTTGTAAATTATTGAAGGGCTGATGCACAAATTTTCGCATTTGTTCAAAAAAACAGCGCTGTTTTTGCTTAGCGCGTTTATGTTGTTAATACGCCCCTTGCTGGGGCCCCGCGGGGTGTGCCGTTTCCGCCCCACTTGCAGCCAATACGCGCGGGAAGCAATCATAAAACACGGCGTTTTTAAAGGGGGGTGGCTGGCCGTTAAGCGGCTTTTAAAATGCCACCCGTGGCACCCGGGCGGATACGATCCGGTGCCGTAATACATCATTTTTCTGTTAGTGTTTAGCGCTCTTTTAAAAGCCGTCCCGCTAAAACCGGGAAGGATTTGAAAGGAGTCTTATGAACAGACAGTTTTTAACGACCTTGATGCTGTTTCTCTTGGTCATTACCGGCTATAACCAGTTTGTAGCGCTTCCCCGGGCACGCGCCGAAAAAGCCGCCGCGGAAGAAAAATTAAAACAAGCCGTTAAAGAACAAACCCCTGCCGTGCTGGCCACTGCCGAGGGAGGAACAAGCGTTGCCGCCGCGGCCGCTTCTTCCCAGCCGGAAGAGTTGATTTCTTTTGACTATCAGGACGCGGACGTAACGTTCTCTTCCAAAGGGGCCGGCATTAAAAAATACATTTATAAAGACGTGGTGGAAGACGTAAACCTTACGCCTTTTGACACCAAAGGTTTTTTTGCCACCCTGCCGGAGTTGGATTTTAGAGAATTTTCCCGCACCCAAAATTCCATTACTTTCACCGGGGATATTTTACCCGGTTTTGAAGTGCGCAAAACCTACACCTTTGCCGAAAACGGCCTGAACGCGCTGAAAGTATCCTTCGTTAACAATACCGCCCATGATATCACCCTGGAACCGTGGACCTTTAACTTTGGCCCCGGGTTGGGTACGGTAAAGAGTGAAGAAAAAGACAACGAGCGCGAGTCCAAAGCCGTTTATTTGGTACAGTACGAAGGCCGCAAAAAAGCCACTTTGGAAACCTTAAAACCCAAAGGGGACAACGCCGGAGTATATAACCCCGCCGCCGAGCGTGAAGAAGAAAAATCCGCCGATGAAGACGAATTTAACTGGATTTGGGCCGGCGTGCAAAACCGCTACTTTTTAAGCGTCATTATCCCGCAGGATTGGACGCCCGGCGTGTTGGAAGCCACGGCCAGCGTTGTGGGAAAAAAGGACCGCATGTGGGGGCTTTTTGGCCAAGCTGATGAAAAAGGCCCGCAGATGACGGTTCAAATGCCTTCCGTTACCGTGGAGGCCAACTCTTCCAAAGAATATAATTCCGACTTTTACTTTGGCCCCAAAGATTACCAAGAGTTTTTGGCTCTGCCGTATCATTTGGACCGCAGCATAGAATTCGGCTTTTTTGGTTCTTTGGGTAAAATTGCCCGTAAAGTATTGGAAACGTTCTACGGCTGGACCGGTAACTACGGCGTGGCCATTATTCTGCTTACCGTGTGTGTACAGGCGCTGATGTTTCCTCTGACGATGATGTCTCTTAAATCCACGGCGCAGATGCGCAAAATCGCGCCGGAGATGAAACGCCTGCAGGAAAAATACAAAGGTAATCAGGAAGCCTTAAACCGGGAGATGTTAAACTTATACCGCAAGTATAATGTAAACCCGCTTTCCGGCTGTCTGCCCATGCTGATACAGCTGCCTATCTTTTTGGCTTTGTTCAATGCGCTTCGCACTTCATGGGCGCTGCACGGGGCCGGGTTTGTGGGCTGGATTACGGACCTGTCTTCCAAAGACCCGTACTATGTACTGCCTATTTTAATGGGTGTGGTGATGTTCTTTCAGCAAAAAGGGAACATGCCCCCCGGTACGGATCCTGCCCAAGCGGCCATGTTTAAGTATATGCCGCTTATATTCACCCTGCTGTTTATGAATTTTCCGTCCGGTTTGGTGTTGTATTGGTTAACCAACAGTTTAATCAGCTTTGGTATCCAAACCGTTGTTAATAAACAAGTAGCCAAGCAAAATTAGAGGAGTTTATTGATATGCCTACTAAAGTAAAAATACAAGCAAAAGATGTATCCTCCGCTATTGCGAAGGGGTTGAAAGATTTAGGGTTAAGACGTGACCAAGTGGAAGTAACCGTACTGGAACACCCCAAAAAGGGTTTTTTGGGTATAGGCGCCAAACCGGCGTTGGTGGAAATACGCCAAAAACGCTGGAGCGCCAGTGAATTGGACGCCCAAATTTATATGGACGTACCGCGCAAAAAACGCGGCGGACGCGGGCGCAGCGGCGGCAAACGGCGCGAAAGAGACGCTTACGCCTCTTCCGAACGCAGAGACTCAAGACGCCGCGGCCGCAAGTTTGAGCGTGCTTCCCAGGCTGAATTTAGGGAGAAACCCCCCAAAGCCAACGAGCCCCAGCTCCTCCCTTGTGAACGCATTCAAAACGCCGTAATACCGGAAAATTTAAAAGCCCCCATGCAGGAAGCCAAACAATATTTAAATGACATCCTTACCCACATGGGCGTTACGGCTGAAAACTTAAACGTATGGTGGGATGAACAGCAACAACGCATTTTGTTAACGTTTGACTGTGACCACCCGGCCATCGTCATTGGCAAAGAAGGCAAAACCTTGGAAGCCATACAATACCTTTGCACGCTTTCTTTAAGCCGCCATTTTGATAAGCCTATCTCCGTTATTACCGATACGCAAAATTATTGGAGAAAGGCCGAAGACAAAATCAATGCGGAAATTGAACGCGGCATTGGGTTTATAGAGGCGGGCAACTCCATTTACCGCTTCCGTCCCATGAGCGCCCAACTGCGCCGCTATATACACCGCGCGCTGGAAGGGCACGCCACGGTGGCTACCTCTTCGGAAGGGGAAGGCAAATGGCGTAAAGTAACTTTGCGCCGCAAAACGCAGGAAGAAGCGTCCCAAGCGGCGGCGTCTTCTGCGGCGGCAGCGCAAACCTTACAAGAAGCCCAAGAAGAACAAAATTTACAGTCTTATGCGGAAAGTTCCTCTTGCTGCGCGGGGGAAGAATCTTCCTGTTCCTGCGGGCAGGATTGCTGCTGCGCCCAACCCCAGCAAGCGGCCTCTGCCCAGCAGCCTTATCAGGCTGAACAGCCCGTTTGCGCGGAACAAGCCGTGGTGCAAACGGTTACGTATACGCAGACAACGCTGCAAGTATCTACGGAGCCAGCCTCTGCTGAAGTACCCTCCAAGCAAGACGCGGCCCAGCCCGCTGCCGCTTGCGTAAGAGAAGAACTGTCTCAATCTGCGGCTGAACAGCCTCAGCAACCCGCCCAGAAAAAGGCGGATTCTTCCTGCGGCCCGCTGTTTGCCGCGGCCCCGTCTGAAGAAGAACAGCCTAAATAAAAGCTGTTTTAACCCTATTAAAACCCCGGGAAACCGGGGTTTTTCTTTTTACGAACACGGTTTATAAAACATTCGCTTTTCTATCTTGCGTAGGCTAAGGATATAAAAGATTGGGATTTAAACCGATGTTTGTTTTCCATATTGTCTTAAGTTTGTACATGCTTAATCCGAGGTATAAAAACCTTTCCGGGTATAGCGGAAAATGTATGTTTGGAAGGGTGGAAAAGCTTAAAAAGCTTTCTCCCAGCGCTTCTGTTGGGGGAGAAAGCCCCCGGCCTTTCTTTTGTTTTAAGAAATAAAAAACCCCGCCCAAAAGCGGGGTAAAAAGCGGGGAAATTTTTTATATTGATTTTCCCAACTCTACGGCTTGTTTTAGGTAGGGGGTGTTAATAATAGAGCCCTTTTCCCCGCAGCTCCCGGCCAATAAACGGCCGCGGTCTTGCCAGCCCAGATAATCGCAAATGCTTTTATAGGTGGCTTTTAATCCGTCGTAATCACCGTCTTCTTCTTTCCCTTCGGCGCAGGCTAAAAGTACAGCCTCTTTAATTTTTAATTTGTGTTTGGCTTTGGGTGACATATACGCATATAATTTATCCACCACCGCCTTTAACTGGGCGGACATATTAAACCAGTAAAGCGGCGTGCATAAAACCAATACGTCGGCATTTTCCAATTTAGGGGCAAGCAGCTCTAAGCCGTCTTTAAATACGCAGGGGGAGTCTTTTTCCCAGCACTGGTTGCAGGCCAAACAGGGCTGTACCGGGTGGAAAGGCGTATCAAAAATTTCCGTTTTATGCCCGGCGGCTTTGGCTCCTTGGATAAAAGAGTCCGCTAAAATGGCCGTGTTTCCCAACTGCCGGGGACTGCCGGTAATTACCAGAATATTTTTCATTTTGCCTCCACAGAAATCATACGCACTTCTTTTTCCAAGCCTTTGGCGGCCTGTTTTATTTCTTCAGTGCGGTTTTCGTCATACCCGTCAAAAGTTTTTATTAATTTGTGTTGGGCGTCAAATAAAAACAGCATGGGTACGCCGTCCACTTTTAAACTTTTGGCCAAGGGCATGGCATTGTATACCGCGTCCAAGCGCAAATTGTTTTTGTTTAATAAAGCTAAAGGGCGTTTAGGGGTTGAGTCTACAAACGCGGCTATGATTTGCACGTCCGGCAAGGCGCGGCGCGCGGCTTCCAGCTGGGGCAGCGTGCGCTGGCAATATCCGCAGCCGGAACTTACCACCGCAATCAATACGGGCGTGCCGGAAAGACTTTCAGACGTAAGCAGCCTATCCGTTTTTACTTGCGGAAGAGAAAAACTTAATACCGGCTGGGCAGGTTTAGCCGCCGGACTTTTGGCCTTGGCGGCGGGTTTAGCCTGGGCGTTTAAGCCCGCTAATACACAAAGTGTCACTAAAAGTATCTTTTTCATAAAGCCAGTATAGCTTTTTCGCGCGCGTACGGCAAATAAGCCTCATAAATACCCCAAAAATTGATAAAATATATCTAATTATGCAAACCACTATCTGCGCCCCCGTAACAGGGGAAGGAAAATGCGCCGTTTCCGTGATACGCCTTTCCGGCCCGGAAGCCTTGGCTTTGACGCGTAAAATAACCGCTTCAGGGGTAGAGTTTCCGCCAAGGAAGCAGGTTTTTTGCGCGTTAATGGACGGGCAAACCGTATTGGACAAAGCTTTGGTTACGTATTTCCAGGCGCCTAACAGTTTTACCGGGGAAGACGTGGTGGAATTTTCTGTGCACGGCTCGCCCTATATCCGCGGGCGGTTGTTGGAAATTTTATGCCGCTTGGGGGCAGTACCCGCGCGGCGGGGGGAATTTTCTTACCGGGCTTTTTTAAACAACAAGATGGATTTGCTGGAGGCCCAAGGCTTGTGCGATTTAATTTCCGCCGGCAATAAAGAGGCGCATACCATTGCCATGATCTCTTTGGACGGGCGGCTTTCCTCCCGTCTGGAAGGAATTAAAAAAAGCCTTACGGATTTGCTCGCCCAAATAGAAGTGCGGCTGGACGACGTGGACGAAGAAATGACCCCGCTTTCTGACGAACAAATTTCCGCCCCGCTCACCCAGGCCATAGATACGCTTGCTAAACTGGCGGATACGTTCTCCGTGGGTAAATTTATTAAAGAAGGGCTGAAAGTAGCCATAGTGGGCGCGCCAAACGCCGGCAAGAGCAGCCTGTTAAACGCGTTGGTGGGGTTTGACCGGGCCATTGTGTCCGCAGCCAGCGGTACCACGCGCGACACGATAGAAGAAACGCTGGACGTTAACGGCCGCAAAATTATTTTGACCGACACCGCCGGCATACGGGACCACGCCCTGGACCCGGCCGAGCAAGAAGGCATGAAACGCAGTTTAAAAGCGTTAAAAGCCGCGGACGCTGTGATTATGGTGATGGACGCTTCACGCAAGCCCACCCCGCAGGAACGAGCCTTATGGCAAGACGTGCTGGCGGAAAAGAAACGCACCCTTTTGGCTTTAAACAAGCAAGACGCCCGCCAAAAAGATTTTACTTGGAACCCCGGGGAAGGGGATTACGCCCTGGTGCGTCTTTCCTGCAAAACGGGGGAGGGAGTGGAAGAGTTAAAACAAACCCTCACGCGGGATTTAACTGCCTCCGCCGCGCAGGACGGGGTGATGCTTTCCAACCTGCGCCAGTATGAAGCCGTATTAAGGGCGCAGACGGAACTGGAAATGGCCGCACGCCGTGTAACGCATGGGGCCGGCGGTGAAATTTATGCCGAACATATCCGCGCGGCTTTGCTTAGTTTAAAAGATTTAATCGGGGAAGTAACGCCAGACGATGTGCTGGACGTTATATTTTCCACTTTTTGTATGGGGAAATAAATGTTTACGTGTGATGAAGTGTATGATGTGGCAGTAATCGGCGGCGGGCACGCCGGGTGCGAGGCCGCCTTAATAGCCGCCAAAACCGGCGCCAAAACCCTGCTGCTTACGCAAAGTTTGGATACCATTGCCCAAATGTCTTGCAACCCGTCTATAGGCGGGATTGCCAAAGGGCAAATTGTGCGCGAAATTGACGCCCTGGGCGGCGCCATGGGCAAAGTGACGGACGCTTCCGCCCTGCACTACCATATGCTTAACACCGGCAAAGGCCCGGCCGTACACTCCCCGCGCGTACAGTGTGATAAAAAAACCTATCAGTTTACTTTTAAGCACTTGCTGGAACTGCAGCCGGGTTTAGATATTATGCAGGATGAAGCCGTCCAATTAACGACGGATGACAACAAAATTACCGGCGTGCTTACCCTGCGCGATACGTTCTACCGCGCCAAAACCGTCATTTTAACCACGGGCACGTTTTTGGCGGGCACCATACACATTGGCACGGTCAATTATCCCGGCGGGCGTTATAACGACATGCCCAGCAACTTGCTGGCTAAAAATTTAAAAGAAATCGGCCTGCATACCCTGCGTTTTAAAACCGGTACGCCCATGCGCATTAACGCGCGGCAAATGGACGTGAGCAAATTCCGCCTGCAGCCGTCCGATAACCCGCTGCAGCCCATTTCCCACTTTACGGACGCGCGGGAACAATCCAAACGCAAATTCTTGCAGTGCTACATTACCCGCACCAATTTGGAAACGGATAAAATCCTGCGCGCCAACGCCCACCGCTCCGCCATGTACAGCGGCAGTATCCACGGCATGGGGCCGCGGTATTGTCCGTCGGTAGAAGACAAAATTAAAAAATTTCCGGAAATTACCAGCCACCCGCTTTTTTTGGAGCCGGAAGGTTTTAATACGGAAGAATATTATATACAAGGCTTTTCCACCAGTATGCCTGAAGACGTACAGCGCGCTTTGTTAAAAACCGTGCCCGGGCTGGAAAATACTCCCATTACGCGCGCGGGCTACGCGGTGGAGTATGATTTTTCTGACCCGAAAGACCTCTACCCCACTTTGGAAAGCAAATTAATACCCGGCCTCTTTTGCGCCGGGCAGATAAACGGCACCACCGGTTACGAAGAAGCCGGCGGGCAAGGCTTGGTGGCGGGGATAAACGCCTCCATGAAAGTACAGGGCAAAGAGCCGCTGATCCTTCGGCGCGATGAAGCGTATATAGGCGTACTGATTGACGATTTGGTAAACAAAGGCGTTAACGAACCGTACCGCATGTTTACTTCCCGCGCGGAATACCGCATTTTGCTTCGCAACGATAATGCGGACCTGCGCCTTATGCCCTACGCTTTTAAATACGGCACCATAGAAGAAAAATACCGCCGCCCGTTTGAGCGTTACCAAGAAGAAGTGCAAAAACAGCTCCGGCACCCCGGCTGCCCGGTGGATGATACGGATTTGTATCCTTGGACGCCTGAAAAAGTGCTCACCCACGCCGACATACACCAAAAATACGCCGGGTATTACGAGCGCAATAAAAAAGACGCCGAAAAACTGGCCCAGGCGGACAGCATTAAAATTCCCGCCGGGTTTGACCCGTCTTCCGTGCGGGGGCTGTTGTTTGAAAGCAGCCAAAAATTAAAATCCGTTAAACCGCTTACGCTGGGGCAGGCTTCCCGCATACCGGGGGTTACTCCGGCGGATATACAGCTTTTGGCCGTACACATAGAGCGCTACCGGAGGTTGCACCGTGAACCCAATAATTAGCGCGTGCGCGGAAAATTTGCACCTGCCGCTTTGCGCCCGGCAAATAGACTTGCTGGAACGCTACGCCGGGTTGGTGTGGCAAAAGAAAGAAACGCTTAATTTAACCAGCGTGGCCGACATGCGGGAAATTTTTACCCGCCATATTTGCGACGGGCTCCAAGCCGCGGCCTATATATACGCCCGTACAGGCAATACCCCGGCCCAAGTGGCGGACGCAGGCAGCGGGGCCGGCTATATTGGCATTACCTGCGCCGTGGCTTTGCCGGGTTGTACGGTTACCCTGGTGGAAAGTTTACAGCGCCGCTGCGCGTTTTTAAATTGGGCCGTTATGATGTTAGGGTTAAAAAACGTAAAAGTGGCAAACAAAAGGCTGGGGCAGGGGGGAAACTTCTCTTTTGATTTCTTGACCGAGCGCGCCATGGGTAAATTAGCCGATATTCTGCCTCTCTGCGCGCCGGCGGTGGCGCCGGGCGGCTTGTTTATTGCATACCAGGGGGAACAGCCGGATGAAGTCCCAGTGGCTATGCTTGAAAAATGCGCGGTGCAGGCTTTGCCTTTAACCCCTTACAGTTTAGGGGACGGTAAGAAACGTTTTTTGGCTGTATTCAAAAAGGAAAATAAATGACAAGGTTTATCCAATTTCTGCTGCTTGTTGCGGCGTTTGTGCTGTTGGCCGGACCGATAATGAAACATTTCGGTTATGAGCCGTCCGCCGCTTTAAAACAACTGCAGCAGGAAGCGGAAAACTTTGCTGAAAATTTGGAAACGGGCTGGGCTGAGCAGCAAACGAAAAAAGAAGCCCAGCCGCAGCCCCAGCATAAAGAAATAGACGAAAAAGAAATAAGCAATTTATTTGCGGACGCTTCCGCGCGTAACGCCGTTGAGGAAGAACCTGCCCCCGCTTCCAGCGAGCCGGTGGATTACAGCACCCGGGAAGAAAAAGAGTTTAAAGAAATGATAGCCGGGCTGGAAGAGATTGGATCCATCGCTTCCGATTTGCCCACTACCAGCATTCCCGGTTTTTCCACGCAGGCGTACAGGCCGAAAAACTCGCAGGAAAAGTCCCGCTGGGTGCCGCCGCCACCGGGGTTTATGACGGCGGAAACATTCAACTATTTAATATACCGGGAAACCCACCCGGTTACCCAAAGCATTTCCACCGTGCTAGACACCATACACGGCAATTTAATGTTGGATTTATCCCCTTTTACGCTGGTGATTAAACCCAACCGCATTTTGGTGATGTTGTTTGGAAACAAAAACAGTTATATGAATTTTACCAAGCGGCCGCCGTGGTCCGGCGCGTCGTCAGACTTAAAGGCCGATACCATGTACGTGCAGGAAGGCAACGGTTTTTATCCGCTTTCCGTGCACGAGTTGACCCATTTGTATTTTGACGGTTATTTTTTGCCGGTTATTTCCCCGCTGTGGCTTTCGGAAGGGATGGCGGTGTATATGCAAATACACGCCAGCAAGCAAAAACCCTCGTGGGTGGAACCTGCCATGAAACGCATTTTAAAGGGAGATATTATCCCGCTTGAAAAAATGACCGAGACGGAAGACCTAAGCGATCTGTCCACCAAAGAGGCGGAACTGTGGTACACGCAGGCATACAGCTTGGTGGATTATTTGCTTAACCAGCGCACGCGCGACGAGTTTTACCAGCTGTGCAATGAGTTAAAACAAAAAACGCCTTTGCACCAAGCGTTATATAAAGCGTACGGCATGCCTTTTACCAAGGTGTCCGTATTGGAAAACGTTTGGCTGCACGATATACGCAAAGCGGCGGGGACCTTGCCTCCCGCCAAAAAACAATAGGAGCTTTACATTTTATGAGCCAATGGACCCATATCCCCATATTAGCCGCTGAAATTGCCGACCTGCTGTTAACGGACCCAGACGGCGTATATGCTGACGGCACCTTGGGGCTGGGCGGCCATACGGCGCTGTTTTTGGGGCGTTTATCCCCTAAGGCGCGTATTTTGGGTTTTGATAAAGACGCCCAAGCTTTGCAAATGGCCAAAGAACGCGTAAATGACCCGCGTTTAATCACTTTTAATGAAAGTTACGTCTGTTTGCCGCAAGAGCTGGAAAAACTGCAAATACCGGGGGTAAAAGGCGCTTTGTTTGATTTGGGGTTAAGCTCTTATCAGTTGGATAACCCCGCCCGCGGGTTTAGTATAATAAATAACGGCCCTTTAGATATGCGGTTTGATTTGGCCTCCCCGTTAACGGCGCAAGTCATTGTAAACACATGGGGGCTGGACGATTTAACGCGTATTCTGACCAATTACGGGGAAGAGCGAAAGGCTTCCCAAATCGCTTTGGCTATATTAAACGCGCGCAGAAGCGCGCCTATTCAAACCACCGAAGATTTAAAACAAATTGTAGAACGCGTTTACGGTTTCAGAGGCAAAACGCACCCCGCCACGCAAACTTTTCAAGCTTTGCGTATTGCGGTAAACGATGAGCTGGGCTCCGTGGAAGCCCTGCTGGCCTCTTTGCCCCAAATTATCGCGCGGGGCGGGCGGGCGGCGGTGCTTACGTTTCATTCGCTGGAAGACCGTTTGGTAAAGAACCGCTTTAAAGAGCTGGCGGCACAAGGGGAATGGAAATTGGTAAATAAAAAAGTGATAGTTCCTTCTTACCGGGAAATTTGCCAAAACCGCCGGGCGCGCAGCGCCAAATTGAGAGTGATTGAAAGACTATGAAAATATTCGCCGTTTTATTTTTAATCAGCGTTTTTGCCATGGGCGTAGTGGTTATGCGTATGGAAATTAACCGCTCCGGCCGGGAAATAAGCAAACTGCAAAACCATGTGGAAGTGCAGGAAGCGCGCAACCAATATGTGCAGCTGGAAATTGCCCGCCTGGAAAGCCCGGCACATGTTTCCGCGCTGGCGCAGGAAAAATTAGGCATGCAATTTACCAAACCGCATAATGTGGTGGTATTGGAAGATTAACTATGTTTAAACGCTCCAGCCCGTTTATTTATGACGTTAAAAACCGCATGAAAATATGCGGGCTTTTGTGTTTAATCGCGCCGCTGGCTATTGCGCTGCGTTTGTTTTATATGCAAACTTTCCAGCATGATAAATTTACCACCAAAGCGGAACGCGCCATTTATAACTATTTGGCGGAAGACCGCTTAAGAGGGAAAATTTTGGACGTCAACGGTAATTTTTTGGCCCAGTCCGTGCGCACCCATTCCTGCGGCATATCCAAGCGCTACGTAAAAGATAGAAACAAAACCATTTCTTTTTTAGCCAAGACCTTGGGCATACCCAAAGAGCGTATTTTGGAAAAATGGAGAAGAAACCGCAACTTCTTCTTTGTAGCCAAAAAAATAAAGCCGGACGTATACATGCAAATTGTGCCTACGCTGCGCACCTCTTTGGGGCAGGGGCTGGATTTAACGCCGGAATACGAGCGCATCCATCCGTATGGGGAAACGGCCATTGACTTATTAGGGGCGTCCAACTCCAAAAATTACGGTCTGTCCGGCATAGAGCAAATGTACAACCGGGAACTAAGCCAGGACATCAGCAAAAAACGCGCAAAACGCGCCCGGAGGGGGGAAGTGATTTATGACCGCAATTTAAAGGAGCACCGCTCCGTGGGAGACGTGTATTTAACCATAGATTTGCAAGCCCAGTTTTTTGCGGAAGAAGCGCTTAAAAAATCGGTGGAAGAATACGGGGCGGAACACGGTATTGCGCTGGTGCAGGAACCGTCCACCGGTAAAATATTGGCGGCGGCTTCTTACCCGGTAAAAGACGGGCAGTCTTTAGGTTTTCAATTTACGTATGAGCCGGGGTCCACATTTAAAACCATTGCCATTTCTTCGGCGTTGGACGCGGGCACCGTTACGGTTACGGATTCTATTGACATGGACGGACGCAAATGGGAAGTGGCCCGCGGCTTTACCATACGGGACAACCAGCATGACAAAGACTTCCTTTCTATACCGGAGATTATGCAGCTTTCTTCCAATATCGGCGCCGGGAAAATAGCGGTGGATCTGGGAGCCAAAAACTTATTTTATTATTTAAAGGCGTTTGGGTTTGGCACCAAGACGGACATCAATTTTAACGGGGAAGCCAAAGGCAACGTGCCCCCTTATAACAAATGGACCAAGGTGGACTTGGCCACCAAAGGCTATGGTTACGGTATTTCTCTTACGCCTATACAGCTTATTAACGCCTATTCCGCCATCGCCAACGGCGGCACGCTGATGCAGCCGCATTTGGTGGACCGCATAGAATATGCGGACGGACGCGTGGATAAAAAATCCAAACCGGTTAAAATCCGCCGGGTCATAAAACCAGAAACCGCTAAAATTATGACAAAAGTGCTTCAAAGCGTGGTGGAAGCGGGCAGCGGCAAACGCGCCCAAATAAAAGGTTATACCGTAGCGGGTAAAACGGGTACGGCGGAGAAATTAAGCAAAGAGGGGGGATATGGGAAAAGGAACCACATCGTTTCCTTTTGCGGGTTTGTGCCGGCAAGCAACCCGCAGTTTACCATTTTGGTAGTGTTGGATAACCCATCCAAATACACCTTTGGCGGAACGGCGGCCGCCCCGGCCTTTAAACAAATTGCCGAAAATTTACTTACTTTAAAAGGCATAGCGCCTGACCAAGTGGATTTTATTAATTAAGGAGACTCTATGAAATTAAACTTGACGTTTGCTAAAACCGCGGAAATCATGAAAGGAGAGCTTAAAAGCAATACGCCTTCCGCCAAGATTACCAGTTTTATTACGGACAGCCGCGTAGTAACCAAGGGGGACGCTTTTATCGCGTTAAAAGGGTTAAAACATGACGCGCATCAATTTATCAGCCAGGTAATCAAAAAAGGGGCTTCTTTAATCGTGGCTGAAAAAGCCAACTGCCCTAAAATAACCGATGAAAACGTTTCCGTTATTTATGTAAAAAACACATTACGGGCCTTGCAGGATTTAGCCAAATACCACCGTTTAAACAGCACCTTAAAAGTGGCGGCGGTTACCGGCTCCAACGGTAAAAGCACCACCAAGCAAATGCTTAAAGCCATTTGTGAACAAGCAGGCGAAACGGTAGCCAATATGGGCAATTTCAACAATCAGTTTGGCACGCCTTTTTCTTTGTTGGAAATACAGCCCAAACATAAATACGGCATTTTTGAACTGGGCGCCTCCCACCCCGGCGACATTGACGAGCTGGCCGCCATCGCCGTGCCGGACGTGGCCGTTATCACCAATATTTCAGCCGCCCATTTGGAATATTTTAAAGATTTGGAAACCGTCTATAAAACCAAAACGGAAATTGCCAAACATTTAAATTTTGGCGGCACGCTGGTTTATAATACCGATGATCCCATGCTCTCGCGCTTGCAGACGGAATTTAAAGGCAAAACCATTCCTTTTGGATACAGCCCTTCCGCCGCCTTGCGTATTTTGGACACGCAGGATAAATTCTCTTTCACCTACAAAGGGGAAGCCTACGTGCTGGATATTAACCTGCACCCGCATGACAAATACAACGCCGCGGCGGCCGCGGCGGCCGCTATCGCGCTGGGGATATATATGGACGAAATTAAAAAAGGCCTTTTGGCTTTTACGCCCATGCCCATGCGTTTGGAACGGGTGGAAAAGAACGGGGTGCATTTTATTTTGGATTGCTACAACGCCAACCCGGCCAGCATGAAAGCCGCCCTGGATATTTTAGGCAAAGAAGTCTCCACCCCGCGCATTGCCGTGCTGGGGGATATGAAAGAACTGGGGCCTTTCTCCAAAGATTATCACCGCTTGATAGCCCGCCAGCTTTTAGATAACCAGGTGGATTATGCTTTCCTGGCTGGGGAACAAATGCACTACGCCTATGAAGTGTTGCGAAAATCCGGCGGTGTTCACGCCATTTACGGCAAAACCCCGGCGGACTGGACAGGCGAGCTTAAAAAATTGTTAAAAAAGAAGAGCGGCACCTGCTTGGTAAAAGCTTCGCGCTCCATGAATTTTGAAAATATTTTTAAGGAGATTTAAGTGTTATATTATCTTACCCAATTTAAGGATGAATTTACTTTCCTTAATATTTTCAATTACATTACCTTTCGCACCGGCGCGGCGGTGTTTACGTCTTTTTTCATCAGCTTGCTTATTGGGCCGGCGGTGGTGGCCAAGCTGCGCTCCTATAAAATACAGCAAATAGAAAGGGAATACGGGCCGGCGTCCCATCTGTCCAAAAGCGGTACGCCTACGATGGGCGGGCTGCTGATTTTAGTCAGTTTATTAGCCAGCGTGCTGTTATGGGCCCGTTTGGACAACCCGTATATTTGGCTGATGATTTTTACCACCGTAGCCCTGGCCAGCGCCGGGATTATGGACGATTACACCAAGTTGGTTAAAAAGAACCCGGAAGGAATGAAATCTTCCGTCAAATTTGCCATACAGCTTTTTACCGCTTTGGTAGTGGTGGGATACTTGGGGGCCAATCCGCCCAACGGCAATTACGCTACCTCGGTGATGATACCGTATATGAGCAAAATGTTTGTGGATTTATCCGTTTTCTATTTTGCTTTTTCCATGCTGGTGATAGTGGGCTCCTCCAACGCCACCAATCTGACGGACGGGCTGGACGGTTTAGCCGCCGGATGCATGGTATTTACGGCGGCCGCTTACGGGGTGGTGGCCTACCTAGCGGGGAATATACACTTTGCCGATTATTTAAAAATTATTTACGTTCCCGGCGCGGGGGAAATAACCGTTTTTATGGGGGCGTTGGCAGGGGCATGCATAGGGTTTTTATGGTTTAACGCCTACCCGGCCCAGGTGTTTATGGGAGATACCAGCTCGCTCTTTTTAGGGGGGGTTATCGGTACGGCGGCATTGTGTGTAAAGCAAGAGCTGCTGCTTCCCATCGCGGGCGGTATTTTTGTATTGGAAACGCTGTCTGTTATGCTTCAAATGGGGTATTTTAAATTAACCCACGGCAAACGCCTTTTTAAAATGACTCCTATACACCACCATTTTGAACTAATGGGTATAGCCGAACCAAAAGTAATTGTGCGCTTTTGGATTGTGGGCGCCATGCTGATGTTGCTGGCGCTGGCCTCACTTAAAATAAGGTAATCTATTATGCCAAAATTGTTCACCCGTTCCGGCAAAAAAAATAATTTTATTAAAAAAAAGCCACAGCCCCGCCCGTGGGGAGCGGTGCATAACCCTTTGCCGGTACAGGGAACATGGCGCCCATTGCCAATGGATAAACCGTTGGCTTTTATCACTTTCGCTTTTGTGCTGTTTGGGCTGATTTTTACCTATTCTTCCAGCGCGTTTGATTCTATCTCTTACTTTCAGCGGCAAGTCTTGTTTGACATACTGGGCATAGCCTCCGCCTTATTTTTATGGCAATTTTACGATAAATTGCAAAAACTGTGGATTTTTAAACCCATCCATTTAATGTATGTGACTTGGCTGTTGCTTACGATAGTGCTTTTTACCAAACCCATTGCCAATGTGCACCGCTGGATTGATTTAGGGGTGTTTAATTTGCAACCTTCCGAAATCGCCAAAGTAACGCTGGTTATCTATGTGGCGGATTACTTAAGCACGGTGCAGGGAAAGCTGTCTAAAAATTGGATGCTGATGATAAAACCCCTAGTGGTAACAGCCATTACGCTGGGGCTTATTTTAATCGCGCGGGACTTTGGAACCCCCGCCTTAATGACGGTAGTGATAGGCGCTATGTTGTTTGCGGCGGGCGCAAAAATAAAACATTTGGCGGTGCCGGTATTAATTGCCTTACCGGTAGCCGTACAACAACTGTTGTTTGTACCTTACCGCCGGGAACGTTTATTTTCCTTTTTAAACCCGGAGGCGGACCCCGGAGGCATTGGCTATCAACTAACCCAATCTTTTATGGCGGTGGGGTCGGGCGGTTGGTTTGGAAAAGGGTTAGGAAACAGCGAATTAAAATTGGAATATTTGCCGGCCGCCCATACGGATTTTATTTTTTCTATTATGTGTGAAGAAGTGGGCCTTTTTGGGGCGGCTGTATTATTGGCGTTTTTTTGCTGGCTGTTAGTGCGGGGGATCAGTTTGGCGAGGGTAGCGCGCAATAACTTTAACAGCCTGCTTATTTTTGGGTTGACTATTACCATTTGCGTCCAAGCGTTTATCAATATGGCTATGGCCATAGGCCTTATGCCCACTAAAGGGATTGCCCTGCCGTTTTTTTCTTATGGGGGATCTTCGGTGATTATGACGCTGGTAATGATGGGAATTTTGCTTAATATGGCCGCGTCGGACTCGGCCCCTAAAACCCCTTTGCGGGAAGACTTTACTCACTATAAAACGAGGAACAGATAAATGAATAAACGTTTTATTATCGCTTCCGGCGGAACGGGCGGGCATTTTTACCCCGGTTTCGCTTTGGGCAGACTATTAAACAGCCAAGGCATGAGCGTACTGTTTGTGGTGCGCAAGAATGACCCGGCTATCCAAATCTTGCAGGATAATAAGTTAAAATTCCGCGAAGTGGACTTTATGGGTTTTTCCCGGGGGATTAATCCGCTGCCCTATTTTAAATTTATCGCTAAACTGTGGGTAGCTTTGCTCCAAATGAGGCAGGTAATCCAAGATTTTAAACCAGACGTCTGCCTGGGAACAGGGGGGTATATTTCTTTCCCGCTTATTTTTCAGGCCCACCGCATGGGTATAAAAACGGCGGTGCATGACTCTAACACAAAAATCGGCCTGGCCAACAAAGTTTGCGCTCGCTTTGCGGATTTATTCTTATTGGGGCTTCCTACCAATGAAAAAATAAAAAACACCGTTTTAACCAGCACCCCTATTCGCAGTGAATTTGCTATTCCCGTGGACCGCAAAAAAATATTAAAAGAGCTGGAGCTAAACCCCCAACAAAAAACCGTCCTTATCTTTGGCGGCAGCCAAGGAGCCAAAGGCTTAAACGCGGCGGTCATTCAAGCGGTAAAACGCGTTGTGGCGGAAAACCAAGATGTCCACTTTATCCATATCAGCGGGGAACGCTGGTACCAAACCATAAAAAACCAATACGGGCGCACGCTTAATGTATGCGTGCTGCCATATTCCAATGAGATTTATGAGCTTTTGCAAGCGTGTGATTTGGCTATATGCCGCAGCGGCGCCAGCACGCTGGCGGAGCTGATTTATTGCCGCAAACCG
Source organism: Candidatus Avelusimicrobium aviculae (assembly GCF_949292495.1). Lineage (NCBI taxonomy): Bacteria > Pseudomonadati > Elusimicrobiota > Elusimicrobia > Elusimicrobiales > Elusimicrobiaceae > Candidatus Avelusimicrobium > Candidatus Avelusimicrobium aviculae. The sequence continues at coordinate 41,576 of NZ_CASEZB010000003.1, read as the reverse complement.
GCGCTTTTGGTGCCCTATCCGTACGCCGCCGCCAACCACCAATATTATAACGCCAAAATATTGCAATCCGTCGGCTGTGCTGTGATTGCGTTGGAGAGGGAACGGTTGGAACAGGAAATTTACCAGTTTTTAAACCGCGCGCTTCTTGTGCAAAATGACGCCATGCTTCGTACCATGGCGGAAAATTACGCCAAGCTGGATATACCCAACCCCTTGCACGCGGCGGATAATATAGCCGAGATTTTAAAAAAGATCTAGAGCGTGGCGTTAGTTTTCGTGTAACAGCCTTGAGAAATCAAGGCTGTTTTTATTTGCTTGAAACCAAAAGACGGCACTAATAAAAGCGGATATTTTGCGCTTTCACGGAAGCATATATTACACATAAAAAAACCCCGTTTGAAACGGGGTTTTAAAAAGAACAGTCCGTCTTATAAAGCTCCTACAAACTCTGCCAGTTTTTGTCCGTCGGTAGTACCGTCGCTTGTAATATTAATACGGTAGTTGGAGCTGCTGTCCTGGTCCGGGATAATTTGCGTCCAACTGACAATGCAAGTAGCGGTGCCTTCATCTCTTCTGCAAACATCCACCGTGCAGTTATTTCTTAAGGTAAATGTAAAATTTTTGGTGGAAAATACCGTTCCGCCGTTAGGGTTATCCCAGCGGCCGCCCTGCAAGTCCGCGTCTAAAGCCGTATTGTCCGTGGGGCAGCCCAATGTGGGGTTAGCCTGGCGGTAACGCTGGATAGAGTCCGTCATGGCTTTGGCATTTAAAAAACCTTCCGTTAAGCGGGCTTTTTCCACCGAAATGGTATACTGCGGAAGAGCCACAGAAGACAAAATGCCGATAATCAATACCACCACCAACAATTCAATTAAGGTAAAACCTTTTGTGTTTTGCATGGCAAATCTCCTTACTATATATAAAAATCAGCTTACACTGTATAGTATAATAAAAAGCTTTAACAAGGCAAGCCCAAAAATATTATTGACAAACCTATAAAAAAAGATATAATAATATATGAACATATATTCATATATTTGAGGTTATTTGTTATGGCAAATCTTAAAAAACAGGCGGGTTTTGCCGTCTGCGCCAAGCCGCAGGCGCATAAAACGGCGGCCAACGCCCTTAAAAAAAATCCTCCGCAGGAAGAAGAACTGTACGACCTGGCGGACTTGTTTAAAGCTTTTGCGGATTCTTCCAGAATTAAAATTTTATGGGCGCTTAGCGCTTCGGAATTTTGCGTGTGCGATTTGGCAGACGCGTTAAAAATGACCCAGTCCGCCGTATCCCACCAACTGCGCCTGCTAAAACAAAGCAGACTGGTTAAAAGCAGCCGCCAAGGCCAAAGCATAATTTATTGTCTAGCGGATGAACACGTTAAAAAAGTGTTTACCCTGGGTTTGGAACACGTGAGGGAAAAATGAGCCATTCTCATCAATACGGCTGCGGTTGCTGCACGGCGGGCGCCCCGTGTGCAATGCCGAAAAATTATCATTTTAGACAGCTGGCGGCTGAAAAATACCCTTTGCTGGCGGCCGCCGTGCTGTTTGTTGTTTCCTTCTTTTTTAATGAAATAAAAACCGTACAATTTGCCTTGTGTTTTTCAGCTTGGGTTTTGGCCGGGAAAGAAGTTATTTTACATGCGGGCGCAAATTTAAAAAAAGGGAAAGTTTTAGATGAAAATTTTTTAATGGCTATTGCAACAATAGGTGCTTTTGTTTTGGGGCAATACCCGGAAGCGGCCGCCGTAATGATTTTTTACCAAGTGGGGGAAACGTTTCAAGAATACGCCTCCAGCAGCGCCCGCCGTTCCATTAAAGCCCTTTTAGACATGCGTCCTCCTTTTGCCCGGATTCAGCAAGGAGGAAAATGGCATAAAGTAAACCCGAAAAAAGTGCTTCCCGGCAGTTTAATAGCCGTTTACAGCGGGGAAAAAATCCCGCTGGACGGCACGGTCATAGAGGGGGAAGCCTACGTTGATACCTCCGCCCTGACGGGAGAACCCGTCCCCCGCCGTTTGTGTGCGGGCAGGCATGCTTTAGGAGGGTTTATTTGCAAAGACGGAAAACTGATTATACAAGTTCTGCGGCCTTACAACGAAAGCGCCGGCGCGAAAATACTTCAACTGGTAGAACACGCCGCTTCTAAAAAAGCCAAGACGGAAAATTTTATATCCCGCTTTGCCCGCTGGTACACGCCTTTGGTGGTGGGGGCGGCTTTGGCGGTGGCGTTGCTTCCTCCTTTATTTTTGCAGGAGGCGCAATACAAAGTGTGGTTATACCGGGCCTTGGTATTTTTGGTGATTTCCTGCCCATGCGCGTTGGTCTTGTCGGTTCCTTTAGGGTTTTTCGGCGGGATTGGCGGTATGGCAAAAAACGGCATATTGGTAAAAGGGGGAAACTATGTGGAAGCATTATCGCGCTTAGGGGTGTTGGCCACCGATAAAACCGGTACGCTTACCCAAGGCGTGTTTGAAGTGTCTTCCGTTAAAACAAACGGTTTGCCGCAAGAAAAATTGCTGGAAATCTGCGCGCTGGCGGAACACGCCTCTTCCCACCCTGTTGCCAAAGCGTTGCTGTGCGCCTGGGGAAAAGAATTAGATGTTTCCCGCGTGAGCCGTATACAAGAAACGGCGGGGTTGGGAATCAGCGCCCAAGTGGACGGGCAAAACGTGCTCATCGGAAAACTTTCTTTTTTACAATCCCATGGGGTGCAGAACGTAATTTCAGCTCCAAACGCGCTATATTGCGCCATAAACGGCCGCTTGGCAGGCTCCATAACCATAGAGGACAAATTAAAAAACGGAGCGAAGCAGGCTGTTTTTGCTTTAAAAAAGCAAGGCTTAACCCAAATAGTGATGTTAACTGGGGATAATTTCTTATCAGCCCAAAAAACGGCCCAGGAAACAGGGCTGGATTCTTTTTACGCGGAATTGCTTCCCGCGGATAAAGTAAGGCTGGTAGAAAAGCTTAAAGAGGCTTTGCCGCCCCAAAAGACCTTAGCTTTTGCGGGGGACGGAATTAATGACGCCCCCGTTTTAGCCCGGGCGGACGTGGGAATTGCCATGGGCGCCTTGGGAAGCGACGCCGCCGTGGAAGCCGCCGACGTGGTGTTAATGAGCGATGAGCCCATCAAAATTCCCCAAGCTGTTGCTTGCGCCCGGTTTACTTTACATGTCGTCAGGCAAAATATTTGGATAGCCCTGGGAATTAAAACGGTGATTTTGTTACTGGGGCTGACCGGGCATGCTAATTTGTGGGAAGCCGTATTTGCCGATGTGGGGGTATCGGTAGCCGCCGTTTTAAATTCATTTAGGCCGTTGAAATACAAACCGCGCGTATAAAATAAAACCCCGCCGTTAAGCGGGGAATACAGGCTTATAAACGGGGCCAGTCAATAATAAAAGGCCGAGAGGGGGAGTTATACTGCGGCTCAAACAAAAAGTATGCGTTATGTTTGGGCTCAAAACGGAAGTAAAGCGGTTTAGAGCTTCTTACCGTCAAAATGCCGTTTTCTGCTTGTTGGAGCGGATTTTCTTTAAGAGCCAAAGCATAGGCTTTAGCGTCCGATAAATGATAGAACCACATATCCGGCGCGGGGGAAAAACCGGTTATTTTATTTTCTTGGATACGCACCTTGTAACCTAACCGGCGGGCACGGCAATAATCCCTGGCAGCAATAACGGAATGAAATTGTACTTCAAGATCTGGAACATAAGAAACAATTTTTCCATCTTTTACCTGAGGGTTTAAACCTTCCTTGCTGGCTTGTGCGTACATATCGGCGGAGGACATTGTTTTTAACCATACCCCCTCTTTGGGGGAAATACCCGTTATACAGCCTTGTTTAATTTCTACCTGATAACCTTGTTTTGCCGCCTGCACATATTCCTGCGCCTGCCAAAGAGATTTTAAACAAACGTCTTTTACCGGGCAAAAACCATGCACGCTAAAAGACTTAACCACCACGCTGTAATAATTGTTTTTAACGGCGTAAATAAAGGCGGAAACATCACTCTGGGAAGATAATTTGATACCCGCCGGAGAAACAAAATATTGTTTCCCTCCTGCCGTAACAGGCTTAAAATTTAATTGTTCTTTGGAAATTAAAGACAAAACTTTTTGCTGGGGGCGGGAAACCCGTTCCAAACGTATTAAAAGTTTTTTTTGCAAAATGGAAACTTTAGCCGAAGATTCCGGCAAAGAGGGGATAATCTTTTGCCCGCCTCTTTTTATAATTCCTTGCGCGCGGCAAAGTCCCAAAGGCAGGCTAATGCATACACAAACCAAGCAAGCTTGTAATTTACGGTAGAACATAACTCCCCCTTAAAGCATGATGTCTATGTATATTTTATAAGAAGATTTATAAGAATACATGGGTTCTTTGGCCCCTTTTAGGATAGGGCTTTAGACCTATAAAACATCCCCGGCCAAGCGGCAGCCGGGGAATAAAAATAGATAAATACGCGGATTTATCTGTTACAGCAGGTGATATAACTCTTTATAGTTTAAAAAACCGTATTTGGTTTCCAGCGTTTTTTCCAAGCACTGGTAAGACGGGGAAGAGGCTTTATGCAGCAGGCAGTTCGCGTACAGCCAAGCCACATAGTAAGAGGTCATATCATTGGGGGTGCCGTTTATTTTTTGGGCATATCTTTGGGCGTAGCAGGCATTCTTTTTTAACCATTTTTCCGTCAAGGCCCGGGCGAATTTGTCTTTGGGGTTTAGCAACTTGGCCGCCGCTTCTGCCAACGGATAAAGCTGAGTTTCATTTATTTGGCTAGGAAGCGCTAATTTTAGAATATTATTTTCCAAAAACAACCCTTGGGCTTGTTGATTTAAAAAAGCGTTAGCCGTTTTTCTATTTAAAGTTTTTAGTAATTTGGAATACTTTTTGCTATTTAACAGCGTGTTGAAAAGCTCTATTTTGCTCCCACTGCCCTGAACTGCTTTGACCGCTTTTCTTGCCAGTCCTTGCGCCTGAAGTGAAAAAGACAGGAAAACCAAACCTACAATTAAATATATTTTATGCATAGTAAATTATCCTAGAATACGTTTATTATATAAATCTGTTTTTGGGCGGGCATGGGTCTTTGGTCCTAAATCTGTTATTTTTTAGTCCTATATTGAACCGATCCCGTTTAAATAAAATACCCGGGGTTCATTTACTCCGGGTATGTGTGTAAAACGCAGCGTTCTATTCCAGCCCGCGTATGCGGCGTATATTGCGTTTGTGCTGGTCAAAGGTGGGGCTGAAAACATGCCGGCCGGTATTATCCGCCACAAAATACAGGTTGTCAAAATTAGGTTCCGGGTTTAGCACCCCCAAAATAGACTCATAACTGGGGTTGCAAATAGGCCCGGGAGGAAGCCCCGCATTGCGGTATGTGTTATAAGGGGATTTGGTTTTTAAATCCTTATACGTAAGGGCTTTTTTCCAGTAGCGGTTTTCTTTGGTGTTAAAACCCAGCGCGTACTGGACGGTAGGGTCCGCCTCCAAGCGTTTGCCTATTTTCAAACGGTTTAAATACACGGCGGCGATTTTGGGGCGCTCGTCATGGTGGATGGCTTCCCGCTCCACAATAGAAGCCAGGGTGAGTATTTCTTTTTCCGAAAGTTTAGACGGATACTTCAAAAACAACGGCAAAATGCGCTGTTCATACTGGGCGGTCATTTCCGCCACCACTTTTTGCGCGGGGGTGTCTTCTGAAAATAAATAGGTGGAAGGATATAATTTGCCTTCCAAATTCCGTTCCCGCACTATGGATAAGAACTCATTTCCGTCCGTTATGCCTTTTTCGGAAAGGGCTTCGGCAATTTCTTCGCTCCGCCAGCCTTCCAGCACGGTCAGGCGTTCATAGTGGGTGCAACGCCCGCTTTTAATGCAGTTGATTACTTCAAAGCTGGGGGTGTTTTTGCGCAGGTCAAACTTGCCGGCCTTTAAATCTTTGGCGGAAGAAGTAAGGCGCAGCAATATTCTAAACGCCAGCGGGTTTTTAATTATTCCGGCTTCTTTTAACTCCTGCGCGACCTCCGCCCCGCTCTGCCCGGGGCGTATGGTAAACGTAATCAGTTCTCCTTTATCCCAAGAGAACATCTTTACCAGCCACAGCACGCTTATCAGAAAAAGAAAGCAGATTAAAAAGAATATAAGAAGCCGTTTCATCCGTCTATTTCACCAATTTTAAGAAAGTACGCCGCCCAATTTGCAGCACGGCCCCGTTTTCAAACGAGAGGGGGGCGTCTTGCTCCGCCTTTACTCCGTTTAAACGCACAGCGCCCTGTTCAATTAACGCGCGGGCTTTGTTTTTGCTCTGGGCCGCTCCCGCGGCAAAAATAACGGCAGACAACAGAGCCCCTTCCTGCGGTTTAAATTCAGGCATTTCGTCCGGGTTTTGCTTCTTGGAGAAGACCTGCTCAAAATTGGCCCGGGCGGATTGGGCGGCTTCTTCCCCGTGGAAACGGCTGGTAAGCAACCCCGCCAGCTGTTTTTTGGCTTCCATGGGGTGCATGGCTTTTACTTGGGCCATATCGGCGGAGGTTAACAGCTCGTAATAAGAAATCATCAATTCGTCGGATATAGACATAATTTTGCCAAACATATCGTTAGGCTGGTCGTTCAACCCTACATAATTGCCGTAAGATTTGGACATTTTTTTCACTCCGTCTATACCCACCAGTAACGGCACCGTAATGGCCACCTGGGGTTCCTGTCCGTTGTTTTTTTGCAGCTGGCGCCCTACCAACAAGTTAAATATTTGGTCCGTTCCGCCCAGTTCCACGTCCGCCTTTAAGGCTACGGAATCCTGCCCTTGGAACAAGCTGTAAAGCACTTCCAACAGGCTGATGGGGTTTCCGTCCGCCATGCGTTTTTTGAAATCTTCGCGCTCCAATACCTGCGCCACGGTTACTTTTTGCAAGGTTTGCATCAGGCTTTTGCCGGAAACAAACGGGTCCAGCCATTCGCTGTTAAAGCGCACTTCGGTTTTGGCAGGATCCAAAACTTTAAAAGCTTGGTCCGTATAGGTTTTGGCGTTTTCTAAAATTTTCTCACGGGGAAGGACGGGGCGGGTGGAATCGCGGCCGGACGGGTCCCCCACGGCGGCCGTAAAGTCACCTATCACCAAAACGGCTTTATGCCCTAAATCCTGAAAACGGCGCAGTAAAGAAAGCACTACGCTGTGGCCTAGGTGCAGGTCCGCACTGGTGGGATCACAGCCCAGTTTAATGGTTAAGGTTTTGCCGCTTTCCAATTTTTTGGCTAGATCAGCCTTGGATACGACATCCACGCAGCCGCGCGTTAAAAAATTAATTTGTTCGTCAATAGTCATTTAAATAATCTCCAAAACGGGTATTACTAATATTTTACCATATACAAACTAAAACCGCCTGCTTTGGCAGGCGGTAAAAATGTTTATTTTGCGTATCCGTACCGGTTGGAACCGGGCGTGCCCGGCCAAAAACACAATATCAATATGCAAATGGGCAGCAGATAAACCAGTATGGTCCACCAGGCGCAAAAATTAATATCATGCAAGCGGCGTACAATGGCGCTGCAGGAGTATAACAAAAACAACAGCAAAAGCCCGCTGCCAATAAACATAAAAGGCACTAAAAGCAAATCCAACCCACCTCTAAAATGGGCCAAGCTGACAAACAAAGACCCCGCAGCGTAAATCACCAAAGCAATCAGCATGCGTACAATAAATTCTTTTCTGTTTAAACGTCCTTGCAAAGGAAACATAAAACCCCCTGTCTACTCTATTTAGTTTATGGTACAAAAAATACGTGAATTAGTAAAAGTCATACGGGTCTGCCGAAAGTTTAAACGGATACTTTTTCTCTTGAGCGGACAAACGGTCCAACGCCGCCACGGCGGGGAAGTATTGCTCCTGCGTTAATTTAAACAACAGGTATTGCTTTTTTAATTTATCCGTTTTTTTGCCGCAGGAAACGGGGCCGGCAACCTCCAGCGCGCAGCCCTTAAACAAGGCTTTTAAACGGGCGGATTGCTTTTCCAGCTCTTTATATTCTTTATTTTTTAGCGTAACGCGCATCAAACGCACAAAGGGGGGATATTGAAAAGCTTCCCGCAAAGCCAGTTCTTGTTGGAAAGAGGCTTCCCAATCCCCGTTTTCCACAAACGCAAAAGGATAAATATCCGGCCCGGAAGCCTGCACAACCAGCCTGCCGCCCGCTGTACAGCCGGCGCAGTAACGCAAATGAAACAAAAGCTGGCCGAATTTTTCACTGGCGCGGAAGTCCGGGCTGTCCAGTTCCAAATCCGCGTCCAATACGCCAAAAAGCGTAATTTTGCGCCCATTTGCGGCGCTGGCGGCCAGGCGGGTGCCTATTAAAATATCCGCCTGCCCGCTGGAAATGGCTTGGGCGGCCTCATGCCCTTGGCCGGATTTGGTTTTTAACGTGTCCGAATCCAAACGCAAAATGCGCGCCTGCGGAAAGAGCTTTTGCACTTCCGTTACTATTTTTTGCGTTCCGCCGCCGCGGGATTTAAAAATCAAATTGGCGCATTTGGGGCATTTTTGCTCCAACGGTTCATGCGCGCCGCATTTTTTGCATAATAAAAAATCCCCGTGTTCGGGCGTGTTTTCGCGCGAGAGAATGGCCCCGCATTTTTTACACCGGGCGTATTCCCCGCAGTTTAAGCAATAATAGGCGTTAGAATAACCCCGGCGGTTAAGCAATAATAAAACCGGTTCTTTGCGGGTTAAATTTTGGCGTATTTCCTGCGCTAAAAAATCAGAAATATATTTGGAATGTTCCCCGCGTTTTTGCGTAATTTTTACTTGGGGGGAATAGTCCGTTCCGGGTAGTTTTTGGCTTAATTGGTAATGGCTCACCCGCCCTTCTTGCACAAGACGCATCATCTCCAAACTGGGTGTTTGGGAAACAAACGCCACCATGGCGGAGTGCATTTGCCCGCGAAAAAGGGCTAAATCCCGCACGTGATAGTACGGTTTGTTTTCTTCCTGCTTATAGTTTTCATCTTCTTCCTGCAAAACCACAGCCAAACGCAGGTTTTTAAAAGGAAGCAATATGCCCGAGCGCATGGCAATTACCACACACGGCACTCCGTTTGCCACGGCGGAAAAGTATTTTTTCTTTTGAGCCAGCGGGGTTTTGCTGTGCCAGCAAAAAACGTATTCTTCCCCAAATTGTTTTTTGGCGAGGGAAATAAAATCTTTGGCGGCCACAATGTCAGGCACGGTAATAAGCGTCTGCCCAAAATTTTGCAGGGCTTTTTCGGCCAATTTCAAACAAAGCGCAGTTTTGCCGGTTCCTGCCGGTCCGCTTAGTAAAACCGGGTAATACTCATAGGCCGGGGAAGAGGCAAGCTCCTGAAACACCGTCTGCTGTTGGGGAGTGTGCAAGACGCATGCCGATTGGGGGACAAACGGCGCCGGGGCGGCACTTTCCTGCAATTTAAAATAAGGCTGGGGAGGAACCAAAGAAAATAAGATTTGGCCAATGGCCCCGCCCCAGTTTTTTTTCATAAAAGAGGCCAGCTCAAACAAATCACTGCCAAATACGGGGCGGCTGTCCACCACGCAGGCGATGTCTTTAATTTTAATATTATTTAATTCACAGCAAGGAGTAACCTGCAACACCAGCCCCGCCGTAAGCCGCGGGCCGAACGGAGCCGTAACACGCACGCCCGGCCTAACCAAAGGTTCCAGTTCAGGGGGGATATGGTAGTCAAAGTCACGGTCCAGCGGGACGTCAAACACAACCTTGCAAAACATAAAAGGACCTTATTTGGAAGGGGCTTTTAAGCCCATATGCGCCATGACCATTTGCAAATCGGCCCAGGCGTCTTTTTTCCAACCCGGGTTACGAAGCAAAGCGGCGGGGTGGAAAGTGGCCAATATTTTAACGGGGCGGGGAAGAGAAACATTGTCCAAGCTTAATGTATAAAATTTCCCGCGCAACGCCCCTAAAGATTTGGCGTCCGCAATCAACGCTTTGGCCGATACGCCTCCCAAAGCCACCACTATTTCCGGCATGATGATGGAAATCTGTTTTTCCAGATATTTGCGGCAGCAGGCGATTTCCTGCGCGTTGGGGGCGCGGTCATTGCCGTGTTTTTCCGGGTGTTGGGGGTCTACCATAGGGTGGCATTTGGCAATATTGGCTATAAAAACTTCTTCCCGTTTTAAACCCATGGCGGCAATCATTTTATCCAACAGCTGCCCGGCACGGCCCACAAACGGGCGGCCTTGGCGGTCTTCGTCATATCCCGGGCCTTCCCCCACAAACATTAAACGGGCGTTTACATTGCCTTCCCCGGGTACGGCGTTTAAGCGCGTATCCCCAAGGGGGCAGCGGGAACAATTTTTAATGGTGTCGGCCAGTTCAGCCAGCGCGGCGGTTTTTTCTTCCGTTGTCATGACTCCTCCAACAGGGGCTTGGATCGGCGGGCAAACCGGGGCGGAAACAACCGGCTGGGGTTTTTCCACCGTGATGGGCTGCGGATGCTGCGGCGCCGCCTGACCAAAAAACACAGTTAACGTGTCTTGCGGCGGCTGGGAAACCTCACCCATTTGCCGGGAAGGCCGCTTGGGGGAGGGAGAAACTTCCTGATGTAAAACCGGAGCGGCAGGGGATGTTTGGGACTGTGCAGGGGTATTATCTTCCTGCCCCGTTACGCGCGAAAACCCGGCGGCCGCTGGTTGGGCGGCCGCCGATACAAAGTCTTCCTCTTCATGGGCTGAAAGAAAATTTTTTAATTCAGCCGCTAAAACGCGTACGGATTTATCTGCCATAATGCGGTTTATAACTTCATCGGCTCTTTGGCTTTGCGTTCGGCTTCTCTGCGGGCTTCTTCCTGCGCTCTTAATTCAGCTTCTAAATTTTCTTTGCTGATTTTAAGCACTTCTTCTTTGGAAACTTTCCCGGAAATGATGTCATCCAACGCCACTTTAATCACCACGGCGTTGGGCTGGTTTTTATATTCGTCTTTCTTTTTTAATTCTTTGGCCCAGATAGACGCCAAAACCACCACGTCATAGCGGTCCCCGTCAAAGTTCATCAGTTTAGCGTCAAATTCCTTATCTTGTTTTATAGACATTTGTTCACTCCCTTAACATTACTTCAAATCTGTAATTTTGGTATCCTGGCGGCTAACGCGGCATTGTTCCGCCGCTATAATACCGGCCATTTTATCCACGGCTTCGTCCAAATCATCATTTAACAAAGCGTAGTTGTAATGTTCCAGCTCTAACATTTCTTTCTTGGCCGTTTCCAAGCGGATTTCTATATCCTGGGTGTTATCGTTGCGCCCCAAAATGCGCTTTTTTAATTCTTTTAAGCTGGGGGGAACAATAAACACGGTGGCGGCGTCCGGGTATTCTTTTAACATGGTGCGCGCGCCTTGTACGTCAATTACCAAAATGGGGCAAATCCCTTTTTTCAGTAAATCTTCCACCGATTTTTTTGGAATACCGTAATAATGGGTGTGCACTTGCGCCCACTCCAACATTTGGCCTTTTTTAATGGCTTGCTCAAATTGTTTGATAGTCCAAAAATGGTAATCTACACCGTTTTTCTCCCCTGTGCGCGGGGCACGGGTGGTGGCAGTAACCACGCGAGACACGGTTTTATTGCGCTTAAGCACCGCGTCTACAATAGTGGTTTTGCCCGCACCCGACGGGGAAGATACGATAATAGGGAAAGCTTTCATTGTTATATTTTAGTAAATATTGCCTGCCAGGTAAAGCGCGTCCCCAAAACATAAAAAGACAAAATAGCCTATTAAAACAAGAATAATTAAACCCATTGCGTCTACAATCATAAAAAATAAACGGCGCAAAAACAGGCGTGTGTGTTCATCCGCGCGCAGGGTGGGAGCCTGATGCACGGGCATATAGTTTCCCAATTCTTGCAAAAGCTTTGTGCGCGCCGGCTCTGGCAAAGACCAAAAGGGCACAATTATGCGCTTGCAAAAATCTTCCTTTAAAAACCAGCGCCGCCACCAGAAAACCCGCCATTTAAATTTTTTGACGGGCACTATTTCCAGTTCTTCGTCCGGCGATAAAGCCGCCCTGGCGGAAGACAAAAATACAAACCGGGCCTGCCGCAAATGCCTCCATTCAAAAAACGGATAGCCTATAACCTGTATACCATCGGTATAAATAACAACCCGCGCTTTAAAAGCGTAATGCCCCACCCAACATAAAACCGCCAAACATAACGCCGCCACTACATAGAATTGCAATAAATTGGTGCTTGCCCCCAGCCAGAGGGCGGTACCCAGAGCCAATAAAACAACGCAGCAACCGGAATAGAAAAGGAAAATCCTTTCCCATATGCTTTCATAGACGGCAAACAGTTTTTTGCGTTTCATATGTGGCCTCCGTGGGGCACGCTGGGTGGTACGGCTTGAAACTATTTAAGCAAATTCCGGTTTGATGCAAAAGCCCGGCCGCACATAAGACCGGGCTTTTTAAAACGAGCCGGTTTGATTAAAATTCCGGCTGGCAAAAGTCTTTAGCGTTTACTTTCGCCTGTTGGCCCAAGGATTCAATGGCGCGGGGACAGTCTTTCCAAGAACGGAAGGCTTCAGAAATGTCTATATAAGCGGCGTTGACTTTTTCGTTTTCGCCTAAAATGGCGCCTAAAAGGCCCTCGTTTTTAGCTAGACGCTGACCTTGCTGCACAGCCTCTTGCATGGAAATTTTCCCGCTTATTACTTGTGAAAATAAAACGTTCTCATACACGTCCGCCAAGAAGACAAAAGGGTCCGTAAGCAAATTATCCGGCGCAATAACAGCATGATATATTTTGATGTTGTTTTCCTCAGCCAAAGCGATGGCTTGCCGATGATATTGCTGAGCCTTGGTCCCGGCTTGTATGGCCGCGTTCCAACGGCCGCTTTGCACGGCTTGGCGGCAGGCAAGCGCATTATCATAGGCTTGCTGGAATTGCTGCTGCACTTGGTTTCTTTTAGCGGTAAGAGCCGCATGGGACAGGGCATCCTGCACCCCTGCCCGCAATAAAGCGCTGCACGATAAAACTGCTAAGAGTAGAAATAATTTTTTCATAAGAATATAGAATAGAAATATATAAATTTCATTTATATTATAAACATTTTTTGTTATTGGGGCAATATTATTTTACGACTGGGATAAATACTTTAAACTCCAGGCTTAACATAAGGGTTTGGGTTTCATTTAGTTGCATAGGTAGAATTCCTCCGATATATTATTATTTTATAAGGCTTAAAACGAAGAAAGCCAGGGCCTTTTGGCCTATATGCAAAGGGAAAAAAGCCCTAGGCCCCCACCCAAAACTATGTATAATGGATAATATGAAAAGATTTACTTTTTTATTTATATGCGTAACGGCGGGCCTTTTATCGGCCGCATGCGGGCAAGAAAGATTGCCCAAGCTTAATTTTTCCGGTCAAACCTACCAGTTGGCTTTTTCTACCCAAGAGCCGGCCGGCCGGATTAACGAATACCTTCTCCCCGGAGAAGACTTGGAAAGATATTCCAAAATGATAGGGGTTTACACCTTCCCCACACTTAAAGATAAAACCCCGCAAGAGGCTATAAAACTGCTTTCCGCTTATATGGTATCCAGCAATTCAATGGCCTCATACGAAACCCATGAATCTAAAGACAAAAATGCCGCCATTATTGATTTTTTGGTATTTTCACCAGGAGCAACAATGGCGGAATACAATGTATTTAAATATGTAAAAGAGGGGGAGAACATGAAATCCCTGCAGTTTGTGGCGCGCTGGTACGCTTCCCGTGGGGACGGCGCCTTGGAAAACGCCCGCAATTTTGCCACCTCTTACTTGGAAAACCGCCAAGAATGGGTGAAAAAAGTAGACGATATGCGTATCCCTAAAATATATGAACAGGATTATTCCATAGATCCCTCTCTTTATGTAGAAGAAGAACCAGCCGCCGTGGAAACGGGCGCGCAACCCCAGGAGGAAGCCTCTTCTGCTCAAGCTGGTGCCCCAGCAACACCGGCAGCGGAAACCGTTGCCCGGTAGTTTCATTTTTCCATAAAAAGCCCGGCTTAACTGCCGGGCTTTTTTATTTTAGAACGTATTTATAGTTTGTCTGCTCCGCCAGCTAACATAAAATATATCTGCTTTTGCTAGAAATTAAAAATAAAATAACATACAAAAATAAAAGTCATTAAAATACAAATACTTTTTAGAATTTTCAACATAATATCATAATAATTTAAATTTATGACTAATTTTAAAAATACTTAAATTATAAGTATTTTTAAAATTACATATTATTTTAATTAAAATATTTTTATCTTTAATTTTATAATTTAAAAGACAAAAAAGAAAATTAGTACTTATTGGGCTAATAGATTTTAAATAAAGCGGTTAGCTATGTTCCTTAGGTATTTGAAATTATAGTTTGAAGATTTTTGGAACTATAAAAAATCTATACTGGATATAAAGGTTAAAAACTATAAAAAGAGCTTTTTCACTATTTATAAAAGGCTTAAAATACGTTTTGCCCTGCATTAGATATACCCCTAAATGCAAATAAAAGCGTTCCTGAAGGTATGAAACGCTGCAAAGAATATTAAATATGGCGCGGCTATCCCTAAAACAGAAAGACCCAATTCCCGGAAACGGCAAAGCCGTAAAAACAGAATATAAGAACAATAGAAGTAAGAAAGCGCCTTATCCTTAGCACACTGGGTCTTGGGGAAGCCGTCCTGTTATTTCCGCCAAGCGTTGCCCGCTTCTTTAAGAAAATACGGGTTATGAAAACTACATCAAATATTTAACCCCGGGTTTAACGCCTTGGGCGGGAGCATGCAGGCAGTGTGATTACGCCCACAGTAAAAACCACTGGCGAGGCCGGGGAATAATACCCGTCATAAATGTTTGGAAACATAGCAAACCGCTTCCCTTGCCTTTCATACAAGCTCATTTTATATAAAATTGCCTGTGCCGCCAGTCTTTTAGCCCTATGCGGGGAGGGACGAAAAGCCCACGCTTTTACCTTTTACAGAGGCTTTATGGTAAGCGCGGTATTTATAAAAAATTTCCCGCATTGCGTAATACAATGCGGGAAATTATTGTTTCTAAACTACAAACCAATTATTTGTGTTTCTTTTTAGCCAATACATCCTTAGCGGCGGCCTGGGCGGCGGCTAAGCGGGCTATCGGCACGCGGAAGGCAGAGCAGGAAACATAAGTGAATCCTTCCCGGTGGCAGAATTCCACGCTTTCCGGGTCGCCCCCGTGTTCACCGCAGATACCCACTTTTAAGTTGGGTTTGGCGTCGCGCCCTTCCACTACGGCGTGCTCAATAAGCATACCCACGCCGCGTTGGTCTAAGGTTTGGAACGGGTCCGCCTCCAAGATACCCTGTTTTAAATATTCGGGCAGGAAGGAACCGATATCGTCGCGGGAGAAACCAAAGGTCATCTGCGTCAAGTCGTTCGTGCCGAAGGAGAAGAAATCCGCCTCTTGGGCTACCTCATAGGCTAATACGGCAGCGCGGGGGATTTCAATCATCGTGCCGACGGAGAACTGCAGCTTCTTGGTTTTAAAAGCGGCGCATACTTCGTCATAGGCTTGGCGGATGAGTTTCTTTTGGGTGATGATTTCGTTTACATCGCAGGTTAAGGGAATCATCACTTCCGGGGCGGCTTTTACGCCTTCTTTTAACAGTTCGGCGGCGGATTCAAAAATAGCCTTGGACTGCATGAGCGTAATTTCCGGATAGGTTACCCCTAAGCGGATACCGCGGTGCCCCATCATGGGGTTTACTTCATGCAAACCGGCGGCGCGTTCTTTGAACACGTCCATAGAAATACCCAGCGCTTTGGCCAGTTCCGCCTGTTTTTCAGGCAAGGTGGGCACAAATTCATGCAAGGGCGGGTCCATCAAGCGGACGGTTACCCCAAAGCCGGCCATGGCTTTCATGGTGGCTTTGATTTCTTTCTTCATGTACGGGAAAAGCTCGTTTACCGCTTTCTTGCGTTCTTCCTCGCTGCCGGACAAAATCATCTTGCGCAGGATAAAGAGCGGTTTTTCGGAATTTTTGCCGTAGAACATATGTTCAATACGGAACAACCCAATCCCTTCCGCGCCGAATTTGCGGGCGTTTTTGGCGTCGTCTTCCGTATCGGCGTTGGCGCGCACTTTCAATACGCGCACTTTATCGCACAAATCCAGGAATTTGGCCAGGTTTTTGTTACCTTCGCCGGCTTCCAACATTTTTAAAGCGCCGTCATATACCCAGCCTTTGGTGCCGTTTAAGGTTAAGGAGTCGCCCTCTTTAAAGGTTTTGCCTCCCATGGAAACGGTTTTGGCTTCCAGGTTTATTTCCAGTTCGCCGCAGCCTACAATGCAGCATTTGCCCCAGCCGCGCGCTACCAGCGCCGCGTGGGAGGTCATGCCCCCGCGTTGGGTCAAAATACCGGCGGCGGCGCGCATGCCTTCAATGTCTTCCGGGTTGGTTTCTTCGCGCACTAAAATAGCGTTTTTACCGGCTTCCTGCAATTTAATAGCGTCTGCGGAGTTAAATACAATCGCCCCGCACGCGCCGCCCGGGCCGGCCGGCAAACCTTTGGCAATGGGTTTAGACTGGGCTTCCGCCTTGGGGTCAATAGCGGGCAGCAACAGTTCCCCAAGCTGGGCCGGGGTAACGCGCAGCACGGCTTCTTCTTTGGAAATCAAGCGTTCTTTTACCATGTCCAACGCCATCTGCACGGCGGCGGTACCGTTTCTTTTGCCTACGCGGCACTGCAACATCCACAGTTTTTGGTCTTCAATGGTAAATTCAATATCCAGCATATCGTGGAAATGTTTTTCCAGCTTTTTCTGGATGGCGTCCAATTCTTTATATACCTTGGGCATTACTTTTTCCAAGGTGGGCAAATGGGCGGAATGGGCATTGGCAGACCATTTGTTCATGGGGGAGGGGGTGCGGATACCGGCCACCACGTCTTCACCCTGGGCGTTGATTAAATATTCGCCGTAGAAGTGGGAATCCCCATTGCCCGGGTTGCGGGTAAACGCCACGCCGGTGGCGCTGGTTTCGCCCATGTTGCCAAACACCATGGTTTGCACGTTAACGGCGGTGCCCCAGTCATGCGGGATGTTTTCAATATTGCGGTACGCAATGGCGCGTTTGCCGTTCCAAGAGGCAAATACCGCGCCAATGGCGCCCCAAAGCTGTTTCATGGGGTCATCGGGAAATTCGCTCCCCAGCACTTTTTTCACCGTGGCTTTAAAATCCGCGCATAACGCTTTTAATTCTTCCGCCGGGATGTGGGTATCGTCTTTCACGCCCAGTTTTTCTTTTAAGGCTTCCAGTTTGCCGTCTAAAATTTTACGTATGCCTTCGCCGTCTTTGGGTTCAATGCCGGCAGCTTTTTCCATCACCACGTCGGAATACATCATAATCAAGCGGCGGTAAGCGTCATACACAAAGCGGGCGTCACCCGTTTTGGCAATCATACCGGGGATGGTCTTTTCGGTTAAACCAATGTTTAAAATGGTTTCCATCATACCCGGCATGGAAGCGCGGGCACCGGAACGAACAGACACCAAAAGCGGGTTCTTTTCAGAGCCGAATTGCTTTTTGGTTTCGCGTTCAATTTTTTTCAGGTTGGCTTCCACGTCCGCTTTTAAGGTTTTGGGGTACGTGCGTTTGTTGTTCCAGTAGTAGGTGCAGACTTCGGTGGTAATCGTAAATCCGGGGGGAACGGGCAGTTTAAGCAAACCGGCCATTTCCGCCAGGTTGGCGCCTTTTCCGCCCAAAAGTTCTTTCATACTGCCGTTGCCTTCGGCTTTTCCAGCCCCGAAGGAGTAAACGTGTTTCGTGGCTTTTTTTACAGTCTTTTTAGCCGCAGGTTTAGCGGCTTTTTTGACGGTCTTTTTTACCATTGCGTATCTCCATATAAAATATCATCAAACGGGCGCGAGGACCCGTTTTAATCCCCTATATTGTATTACATTTCCTAAAAAAAGAAAAATTTTTTCTTTAAAATGTTTATTTAAAGTTTTTTTTGCTAGAATATATCCAATCTTTATAAGGGGAACAGGTATGAATAATAAAGGAACTTCTTTCTTTCAATATTTTGTATTTTTAATTGTGCTGGCCATTGCGGCGTTTATTATATTTCCGGATACGGTGCCCTTTCCGCTGGGGGGGAATATACCGGGTATGGATATGAATAAGATGGCCGCCCAAATGGCCAAGCAAATGAAAGAGCAAGGTGGCGCACAGTTGCCGTCCGCTTTGGGACAAACAGAAAAAGAAATTGCTATCCCGCAGGAAGTGTATGACAGCATTCCGCAAAACCCCGCTTACCAGGAATATCTGTTTGGCAACCAAAAACATATATTAATGCTTACCAGTTCTCAAGCCACTTACCTGCAAAAAATTGCCAACGCCATAGATACCGCCCTAGCCGCGCCGGATATGCAGGCGGTGTATACTAAAAACATTGTGGATTTCCCGATAAACGAGCAAACCATGTCCTGCAAGGGCGATTACTTCAACTGCCCCAGCGCATGGCTGGCGCGCTATTGCATGGGCCAGGTGTGCATTATTAATCCGTCCACCCGCCGCGTGGTGTCCGCCCTCGTTATTAACGAAGAAGACGTGGCCCCCTTGCTGGAAAAATATAAAGATTGGTAAAGATGAAACTGCTAATCGGCTTCATAGGTATTGTGATATTGCTGGTATTAATCAACCAATATTCGGGATGGGGGTTGGAGGATTTACTCCCGCCCCGGCCCGTGACCGTGAGGGAATTAACACAAGAAGAAATGGCTTCTTTGCCTTCTCCCGTTAAAATAGATGAAAAATTTTACCGCAACTCCCCCAAGTCCAGCAACCCTTGGGTGGCCCCGTTGTACGGAGATAAAAAGACGGCGCTCATCATCAACTGGAACGGGCATAACGCCAACCTGATTAAAGACTTTAAAAACCTGCTTAGAACGCCGGAAAATAAAGAAGCGTATCAACGCAGAATTTACAATATACGTTCGTCCGTGGCTGTTTGGAAGTATGACAGCGCCAAACAACTGTTAATAGAAACCTGCGGAAAACAAGCGGCCTGTATTATCAATCCCCAAACAAAAGAAATAGCCGCCCTCTCCCAACAGGACCCCAGCTACCTGGCCGCGTTTTTAAAAAAATACCAAAACTGGTAAATAAAAAATCCGCCTTGCAACAGGCGGATTTTTTATGGCGCGTCAGGCTGGATTATTTTTTAAATACTCCCCGTGAAACCCGGTTGAAAAACGCACCGTTCGGCCTATAGCGGCCAGTTTACGGGTCAAATCCCGCACGTATTGCTCGGCGTTGGGGCCGGTGTGCATTTTGCCGGGGTATAAATCATAACGCTCCTGGCACAATTCATCCGTTACGTTGGGCATAATTACATTGGCTCCGCTTTGCAGGGCAAGCAGCCGCCCCCGCGGGTGCAGGCTTTCCATGGCGGTGGTGGCGGGGATATTAATATCTGGCAAGAGTAACCGCATAACAGCCATTACTTTAAGGGATAACTCAAAATGTCCTTCCACCGCAGCCTGCGCCAAAGGCGTTTGCGGGTGGGGGATAAACGGACCAATGCCCGCCATGTCCACCGGCAAGGATTTAAAAAACAGCAAATCATCGGCCAAACTTTCCAGCGTCTGCCCCGGCAACCCCACTAAAGAGCCGGAACCCACTTCATACCCCAACTCTTTTAAATCCCGCAGGCAGCGGGCGCGGTTTTGCCAACTCATGCCCGGGTCCCATTTGGCATAGAGGGCTTTGTCGGTGGTTTCTATGCGAAGCAAATACCGGTCCGCCCCCGCTTGGCGGTAAGCGGCGTATTCTTCGCGGTTTTTTTCCCCAATGCTTAAGGTAATTGCCAGGCCCAGCTTTTTTATTTCCCGGATAATTTCCGCCATGATAGCGGGGGAAAACCATGTGTCTTCCCCGGATTGCAAAACCACGGTTTTATACCCTATTTGGGCGGCTTGGCGTGCCGTATTTAGGATTTGCCGCGGGGTAAGGCGGTAGCGGAGCGCATGGCGGTTGTCCCGGCGCAAACCACAATAACAGCAATTATTTTTGCAATAGTTGGAAAATTCTATTAAGGCGCGCAGATAAACTTCGTCCCCCACGTATTTTTTGCGTACGCGGTCCGCCGCTTGGAACAATAAAGAAGCGGCCTCCTTATCTTGCAATAAAAGGATAATTTCTTCTTTGGTCAGCTGATGGGATTCTTCGGCCCGTTGAATTAGCTGCTTCACGGCCGCGCCCCTTTAATAGCCAACAGGCGGCGGGGGAGGCGGAGGAACAGGCGCGGCGGGAGGCTGGGGAGTAAGTTCATTTAATAAATACTCCACCACCGTTTCCGGCGGAGCCATGTGCCCATCCGGCCCGGCGGGGATAATCTTATAGCCCAGTTCCCGCAAACAGGCTAAATTCTTTTGTACAGCCGGGTTATTATGCATATTTTGCAGCATGGACGGGGCCACCAGTTTAATACAGTCGCACGCTAAAGCCGTACAGCTGATTAAATCGTCCGCCATGCCGTGGGCTATTTTAGCCAGCATATTGGCGCTGGCCGGCGCAATAAGCAACACTTTGGCGCCCGTAGCCAATGTTTTATAAGGCTGGTTTGGGCCTTCTTTAAACATTTCTACCGGGCAGGGGTTGTTGGTAATGTCTTCCAAGGTGGCGGGAGCAATAATTGAAGAGGCACTGGGCGTCATGACAGGGTACACGTCAAAACCATGCCGCAGTAACAAGGCCGCTAAATCCGCCGCTTTATACGCGTATAAACAGCCGCATACGCCCAAAACAACTTTTTCATTGTCCCACATAAAAAGCCTCCTTGAAATATACCGATATTGTTAGTATAGCAAAAAAATAGGAAAATAGACCTATTTTTTACTAGGTCCGGCCAATTGGAGGGCCTAGGCCCAAATTAGGCCCCGCTTTGGGCCCAATGACCCTGTTTATTTTACGTCTAAAAAACTATCTTAGTAATAAGCAACAGCCCAAGGCAGAGGTGAAAGTTATGATCACCAATAAAGAAAGCGTACTGTTTACGCAAATAACCAAAAAACGCAAGTTAGACAGAGAATTCGCCTGGATCAGCCGCGAGTTTAGAGATTTTCATACCTTGTCTGACATAGAAATCTATAACGCGGAAAAATACGCGGCCCTGCATTTAGGCTGTCAATTTTAACTATTTGAAGTAATCCTCCTACAAGTAACACCCAAAGCCCGCCGGCCAACCCTTCCGGCGGGCTTCCCAATTATATGAGGACCCAAAATTATTTTGGGTCCAAAGACCCTGGGAAATTTTTCTTTTATTTGTTATTTTTTAGTAAGATACAGAAAATTTTAACAAACAGGGCTTTTTATGCTAAAAAAATTAACCATTATATTTTTATTTATGATTTGCTGTTTGCCCGCATCCTATGGGCAAAAAGCCATGTTGGAGCGTTTGGCTAAAAAAGTAAATGACGCAAAAGCCTCCCTGTTCAAAAAATCTGCGCCGGCAATTAAAGAAGCCGAAACAGCCGCCGCCCAAACGCTAGAGCAAAGAGCGGCTGCCGGCACCACACAGGCCGCGGCGTCACCGGCAGCCAAGCAACTGTTGGAAGAAGAAGCCTCCTTCCATAAATCTCCCTGGAATATAGAGGCCCAATACCGCGCCGCTTACCAAATACGCCATTTTGTTCCCAAGGAAGCGTTTCAAACCACCTTTTTCCGTTTTGAAAAAACTACCGCAGCACCTTCTAAAGAATGGCTGGTAAACGGGGAAAATATTGTATTTGCCGGCCGGGCGGAAGTAGCCAAATACGCGGCCGCCGTCAAACAGGGAATAACTAACATTCCCGTTAAATACGGTGTGGTGAAACTGGATATAGAACCGGCGTTTGAATTACAAAACATAGAATACAGGGTATATACAGAGCTGAGACAGCTTAAAAATTATACACCCCCTTCCGCCATGAGCCATGAAGAATACAAACAATGGAAGCGCAAAAATGTGCAAAATATGCTAGAAAGCGGAGAGGGTATTGACTGGGAAGGCATTGATGCGCTGCCGTATTAAAAATTTGCTATACTGTTAAACAGAATACGGGATAAAGAACACAACATATGTTCTTTATCCTTTTTATTTGGTATAATTAAACTGTACTTTTGTAAGTATAAAATAAAATTAAAAAATAGGAGAAGATTGGTCTCCGGCTCGGTATCCCTTGGGATAAGAGATGCTTGGTCGGCAGGTTTCAATCTAAGTGTAAAAAAATTATGGTACTTTCCATGCAAGACAGAAAAGACATCATCAGCAAATTCCAGACCAGCGCCAACGACACCGGTTCCGCTGCCGTCCAGATTGCGTTGATTACCGAAAGAATTCAGTACATTTCCAAACACCTCAAAGCCAACCCGAAAGACTTTGCCGGCGAAAGAGGCCTCAACAAATTAGTAGGCCAGCGCAAACGCTTGTTGGCTTATTTGAAAAGAACTGACTTTGAAAAATACACCCAAGTCACCAAAGAATTGAAATTGAGAAAATAACCGCTTATGCAAAATTTTAACCATAACTTTGACATCCAAACCGTAGATGTGGAAGTAGGCGGGCAAAAAATTACTTTGCAAACGGGGCTGATTGCCAAACAGTCCGACGGGGCCGTAGTGGCCACGTTGGGCGATACCATGGTATTGGCCACCGCCGTTTCCACTAAGGAGCAAAAACCCGGTATTTCCGATTTTACTCCCCTTACCGTCAACTACAAGGAAAGAACCTATGCCGCCGGAAAAATCCCTGGCGGTTTTTTTAAACGCGAAGGCCGCGCCAGCAAAAAGGAAACTCTTTCCTCCCGTATTATTGACCGTACCATCCGTCCGATTTTCCCGGAAGGTTTCGCCTGTGAAACCAACGTTACGGCCATGGTCATCTCCAGCGACGACAAACACGACGCCGATGTACTTTCCGTATTGGCTTCCTCCGCCGCGCTGGTCATCTCTTCCATTCCGTTCAATGAACCTGTTGCCGCTGTGCGCGTAGGCCGCATTGACGGGCAATTTATCATTAACCCCACCAAAGAGCAAGAAGAATCCTGCGATATGGACCTGGTGATAGCCGGTTCCGCCCAAGGCTTGCTGATGGTGGAAGGCGGCGCCAAAGAAGTGGAAGAAAGCGCCATTATCCAAGCCATGGAAGCCGCTAAGCCGGAAATTGACAAAATGTGCGCCGTACAGCTTAAACTGCGCGAACTGGCCGGCAAACCGAAATTTGAATACGTAGTGGAAAAGCTGCCGCAGGAAGTGGCTGATTTGGCCAACGGCAAATTCCGTGAAACGGCTAAACAAATCCTGCACGCTTTTTCCGACAAGCAAACCCGCGACACGCAGGTTGCCCAGTTAAAAGCTTCTTTTACCGAAGAGCTGGCCGCCAACTATGGCGATAACGCCGCCGTGTATGCCGGCATTGCGCTGGAAAACATTATGTATGAAGAATCCCGCGCCATGGTACTGCACGAAGGGGTGCGCGTAGACGGCCGCAAACCGGACGAAATCCGCCCGCTGAGCTCCATGGTGGGGCTGTTGCCCCGCGCGCACGGTTCCGCTTTGTTTACCCGCGGGCAGACCCAGTCCTTAGCGGTAGCCACGCTGGGAACGCCGGACGATAAACAAATGGTGGAAGGGTTGGACGACACCACTTATGAACGCTTTATGCTGCATTACAACTTCCCGGGTTTTGCCACGGGTGAATGCAAGCCGGACCGCTCTCCGGGCCGCCGCGAAATCGGCCACGGGGAACTTGCCCGCCGCGCTTTAATGCCGTTAATCCCGTCTGAAGAAGAATTCCCGTATACGATTCGCGTCGTATCCGATATTATGGAATCCAACGGTTCTTCTTCCATGGCCAGCGTATGCGGCGGCTCCTTGGCTTTGTTTGACGCCGGCGTACCGATGAAAGCCGCCTGCTCCGGCATTGCCATGGGCTGCATCAGCGGGGACGGCAAATTCGTCGTGCTGTCCGACATCATGGGCCTGGAAGACCACCTGGGCGATATGGACTTTAAACTTACCGGTTCGCGCAAAGGGATTACCGCGTTCCAGATGGACGTGAAACTTAAAACCGGTATTCCGCTGGACGTTTTAACCCAGGCTATCGCCCAAGCCACCCGCGGGCGTATGCACATTATGGACCACATGGAAAAAACCATCGCGGCTCCCAAACCCAGCATTTCCCGCTTTGCGCCTATCATCTTTAAGATGAAAATCCCCGTGGATAAAATCGGCGCGTTAATTGGCCCCGGCGGCAAGAACATCAAACGCATTACCGACGCCACCCAGGCCAAAATTGATATTGAAGAAGACGGTACGGTTACCATCGCCGCCGCCAACAGCGACCGCTTAGACCAAGCCAAAGCTGAAGTGGAAGCGATGACCGCCGAACCGGAACTCAACAAAATCTATAAAGGCAAAGTGGTTTCCATACAGCCGTTTGGGGCGTTTGTGGAAATCCTGCCCGGGAAAGACGGACTCTTGCACATTTCCGAAATTGACAAAAAACGCATTAACAAAGTGGAAGACGTTCTCCACCTTGGCGATATTGTAGAAGTAAAATGCGTGGAAATTGACAATAACGGCAAAGTGCGCCTGTCCCGCAAAGTCTTGTTAAAATAGCCGTAAACAGTTGCAAAGGCTCCGCCTCAAAGGCGGGGCCTTTGTTCTTTTTATCAAGGAGTTTTTATGCCCTCGTCAAATGATCTTTCTTGGATAAAACAGCTAAGCCAAAAATTACAGGAAGCCTTTGGCAAAAGGCTGTTGTTTGTTGGCCTGCAAGGCAGCCGGGCGCGGGGGGAACATACCCCGCAAAGCGATATAGACGCCGTAGTGGTGCTGGACGCGCTTACATTAGAGGATTTGCAAACTTATAAAAATATTCTAAACCAAATGCCACTGCAAGACAAAGCATGCGGTTTTATCAGCGGGGCGGAAGAACTGAAAAACTGGCCCAAGCAGGAACTTTTCCAATTCAAAAACGATACGCTGGATATATATGGCCAGTTAGAACCGCTCCTGCCGGAAATTACCCGGCAAGAGGCTTTTTATGCCATGCAGACCGGGGCTGGCGCCATATACCATATTTTATGTCATTCCTATTTACACGGAAATATAAAAGAAGCGCTGCCGGGCGTATGCAAAACCGCTTTTTTTGTTTTACAGGCCCAATATTATTTAAAAACCGGGCTTTATGTTCCAACTAAGGCAAAACTCCTGCCGCTGTTATCCAGTAAAGAACAAGGGTTTATTCAAGTTTGTTTAAATGGGGGGGAAATAAATAATCCCCAAGAACTGTTTGAGCACTTGTTAAGCTGGAGCGGACACATATTAAGGGATTCCTCTCTTCTATAAAAAGCATCCAAAGACCTATGCTTGGCATAGGTCTTTAGTCTCTTGTGTCGTCATATATCAAAACCTATACTATATATAGTTACAAGGGGGATATATGAATCAAAAATTATTATTATTATCTATTTCCGTAATGTTAGTTCCTGGCATAATACACGCCCAATCTCAAAAACAAATCCATTTAGGCGGTGGATTTGTGTTAAATACCAAAACATATCAAAACTCGGATTGGAAAATGGTGCCGCCTGCCCGCCCCGCAGAAAACCTGCTGCCCGTGGAAGATTTGCATTTGCCTAAGCCTTTACCCAAACAAACCGCTGGAAATGGGTCATCGGCAAACGCGTCGGAGAGGGCTGCGGCTTCCAACATATTGGCTTCTCATGCAAAACGCCAAGTTTTACAGCAATTAAACCCTGGCGATATACAGCCCATACCGCTGGAAAATCAAAATTTTTATAGTGAATATAAGGGAAAAGGTAAAAAAGAATTGACATTAAAAGATGTAAGCCGTTTTGCCAAACGGCACGCCAAAACATTTAAAAAAATCAGACAAAAACGCAAAGGCCATCAGAACCTTTCCAATGAAGAATTGGCAACTTGGTTTCAATTTGAGCAAATGCGGGCCCAAGTATCCCACCAAGATGAGAAATTGGCCTGGCAGGGAAAGGGAATGCCCCGCGCCGCTTTAAGGC
Source organism: Candidatus Avelusimicrobium aviculae (assembly GCF_949292495.1). Taxonomy (NCBI): domain Bacteria; kingdom Pseudomonadati; phylum Elusimicrobiota; class Elusimicrobia; order Elusimicrobiales; family Elusimicrobiaceae; genus Candidatus Avelusimicrobium; species Candidatus Avelusimicrobium aviculae. The sequence continues at coordinate 15,476 of NZ_CASEZB010000003.1, read as the reverse complement.
GCTTAGGAGTGTCTTTCTCTAAAGAAGAGCGGGAACAACGCGCCCAGTATGAAGCGCAAGCCCCTAAAAGAGAATTGGAAAACCAAAAAATCCAAAATTATAATTTAACTATAAACCCCACGTTAAATTAAGTTTTGTCTATATAAAGGGCTTTGTCTTTATACACAAACCTTGTTTTTTACAAAGTAACCTTATATACTAAAAATAAATATTTTATAAGGAGTTTTTATGAAACATTTTTTAACAGCGCTGTTGACCGCGGTTATAGCGGCCGCTTCATTACAGGCGCAGCCTCAAAAGCAAATTCCGTTAGGCGGAGGCTTTGTGCTAAACACCAAAATGCCGTTAGCAATGTCTGACCTGTCCCTGAATGAATTATTTCCCATAAAGATGGAGAAAAAGACCCCTTTCCTGCCCGTTATTCGCTCTGCCAATAAACAAAAACAGCAGGCGGAGCTCCCCGCTAAAAAAGAACAGGTGCGCACCATCTGCGGGGAATGGGTAGATAAAAATGACAGTCTGATTTCCGTATACAAGGGAAGAGATTGGTATATACAAAAATCCTCACCCTGCGCAAAAGAATATTATTTAAGCTGGAAGAAACAACAGGATTTGTCTTTTATTCAACAACACCAAAAACGCCTGCAATGTGAAAAACAGCTTAAAAACAATCCCTCTCCGGTTGATATGCATATTTGCCCCGTATGCGGCAAACCCATAGATGGCCGCTGCGGAGCGATTGCCACATTTTCTGATGAAAACGGCAAAAAGCATTATGCCCATGCGGACTGCAAAGCCCAAGCCCGTTTTGACAGCCAATCCCATCAACTGCAGGAACTTTTAGGCATAACCGCATTTAGCGATGAGCCGCGCTCGTTAACGGCAACTTCCGCCTATTTAAGCCAACAGGCTAAAAACAACGCCTTAAGCAAATTGAAAAAGATTTCAATCCCCGCCGCTGCCACGCAAACGGCTCCGGCTACGGTAAGCAAAAAGGAAATGGACGCTTTTATTTCCCAAAACGCGCAGGCTTTAAACAGAGCGGCTTTTAAACAGCGGGAGGGGAAAGAACTTTCCGCAAAAGACAGAGAAATATTAACCCGCTTTGAAGCATTGCGCCAGGGTTATAATGCCTCAAATTCACAGTTTGCGCAGCAAGAGGCTTATCCCGTGAGAATAAACTTTTCTGCCAAGCCCAGCAAGCGCCAGAAAAAAGTCCTCCATCCGGATGAAATGACCCCTGCCGCCCCTGTGCATAAACCCGCTTTCCCCGTTGAAAACGTTTCTGTTGAGGCGGGGAACACCACGGTTGAGGCTGAGAACCCTGTCCAAAACGAAGGCGTTGCCGTGTCCCAGCAGCCTGTGGAGGCAAACACGCCGCACGGTGCAACTCCTGTCCAAAAAAGCTACCGGATTGTTTCTAAGAAGATGATTACTCAATTTAAACGCGATAACAAACAAGATATGCTTATGATAGAAACCTTGGCTACATCCGGTGCGGAAAGCAGTGACCCTCTGTTAAACTCAAAAGCGCATGTATACAAAACGCTAACGGACAGTTATCAATATTTGCAAACCCCGCAGGGAAAAGCCGCCTTGGCGCGCGTCCAAGCGTTTGAAAAACAGCACAAAGACCAAATAAATATTATCCGCCAGTGGGCCACTTATTCTTACCCGCAAGATATTCCGGAAGGGTTCAAACCGCTGGTAAATGAATATAACCAAATATTAAAAGAAGGAAACCTCAGATTCTAGTTTCTAATCTAATACCGGCAACCCCGCCCACCCAGCGGGGTTGCTTTTGTATAATATATTTATGCGGGGAAAAATAAGTAAATTTATTGTATGTTTTATGCTGGCGGCTGGCTTATTAAACGGCTGCGTTTACCGTAAAACTTTATCTGTTCCCCAACCAGCCGCTTCCGCCATACCCAAAGACAGTTCTGTTTCCTTACTGGTGCTAAACGCCGCCTCGTCCCGCTTATTTTTTACGTGCGCCTCCCCATGCTGCGCGGCATACCAGGGGTTTGAGCTGGCCTTGGATCCCACCCTTTCACACGCTTTGAGAGACGGCCTTCTATCTGCTGGTATTCCCGCCGCCACAGCGCAGGAAGAAAGCAACCATTCTTTTTATACATACACGGTGCGGGCGGAGTTTTTTCCTACTTTTTCCAAAGAACAAAATTGCAAAACAACTTCCCGTTACCATGAAATTGCCGGGCATCCCTCTTTTGACGCCCACTTGCGCGTAACCTTGTACCGCGCTTCCAACGGGGCGGCTATCGCCCAGTACGAAGAAAGCCTGCCCATTACCCCGCAATTTTCTTTGTCTTCCCGGGTATTAAGCGCCGCCGCGCCTTTTACTTTTGGAATTTTCACCCCTATCCAAATGCAAAAGATGGGAAATAATCTCTCTTCCCAACTGCAACAAGCCCTGCAAACATTGCTTGCTAAAATAATTTCTTCCATTAAAGAAGACAAACCCTCTTTTAACGCCTCCGCTTACTCACCGGAAAAAGAAGAACCGGCCCCGGTTGGGAAATACCGTCAATTATCTCAAAGCGTGGCCCGTTTAAAAAATCCCGCCGGGGGAGAAGAAGGCTCCGCCTTTTTTATTACCAAGAACGGCTATTTATTAACCGCTTCCAGCCTGGTAAAAAACACCCCCTGGGCCGAAATTACGCCCGCCTCCGCGGATAAACCGCTGCGCGCCTATGTACAAATGCGCAACACCGCCCGCGGCATTGCCTTATTAAAAGTAAAGGGGGAAAATTATATCCCACTCCCGCTGGAAACCCAAAACCCGCATGCCTTTAAAGGGGAAGAGGTGGTTTCTTTAGGAACAGGCCCCAGCCCGCTTACGCAAGGCATTTTAAGCGGGGTAAGCCGAATAAACGGCACCCGCTACCTGCTGGCGGATACGGCTTTTGTAGCCACTCACACCGGGGGCCCTTTGCTAAAAGCGGACGGCGCAAGCGTACTGGGGGTAAACACCGGCCCGCTGCAGCCGGCTTTAAGCCAAGCGGTCAGCGTATTTGAACTAGAGAAAATTTTCCCTCAAATTATAAAGGAAATTTTTCCAAAAAGCACTTCTAACGCCTCTTTTATACACCCCGAAGCTAAAAATTATGTAAAATAAAGGGAAGCAAATTTTTGTAAATTTATAACCGAGGTTATTTTCTTTATGAAAAAAACAGCAGCCAAGAAGAAGCTTTCTGCCCCTGCCAAAAAAACGGCGGTAAAAGAATCCCCTATATTAAAAGACGTGAAACAGCTTTACGGATTCATGCAGGAAAATTCTTTAGATACCATTGAATATAACCAAAAAGGCCTGTACCTGCGCTTGGTAAAAGCCAAACCGGCTATAATGCCCGTGCCCGTTAATGTGGGCGGTGCGGCTCCTGTACAGGGCGGTGCTCATCCGGCCGCCGCGCAGGAACAATATAAAGAAGTAATCAAATCCCCGTTAATGGGTATTTTCTTCCGTGGGTCCACTCCTTCGGCGCCGCCGTTTGTAAAAGAAGGCGCTAAGGTGGAAAAGGGCGACGTGATTTGCCTGATTGAAGCCATGAAAGTATTTAACGAAGTACGCGCAGAGTTTCCCTGCGTCATCAAAAAAGTATTGGTGGAAAACGGCAAACCCATTAAACAGGGCGACGCTTTGTTTGCCATTGAGCGGGCTTAATTATGAATCCTTTGCAAGAAACCATTCAAACCGCCGCGGCGCGGATTATGGAATACTTGGCGGAAAACAAAACCGCTTCTTCCTGGAAGCTTAAAATCAATATCCGTCTGTCCAGTTCCGTATTATATATGGCATTGGGCGTTTTGTACGCGGAAGGCAAAATTAAGCTGGAAGCGGACGAGCTAAACTATAATGTGTCTTTAGCCCAGCCCCAGGCGCAGGAAACAGCCCCTGGGCAGCAGGCGGCTTAAAGCCCACTTTTACACCCAAAGCCCGGCCTATTTACCTTGCCGGGCTTTTGTTTTTTGTCAACCCGCGCAAATGGGTTGAACCCAGACGTACACGTCCAATTACAAACCCATTAAAAAAATGTAAAATATACAGGTATGGCCAGATATTATTATACGTATAAAAAATCCAAGAAAAAAACGAAAAAGAAAACTTCTACCCGCTGGGTACCCACCGCCCTGTTTATTTTAGGAGCGGCGGCCTGCGTATGGCTGTTTTGTATTTTATGGTTTAACGTAGGGCGCGGCGCCGTGGGGGAAAATATATCCCGTGAGCTGTACCAAATATTAGGGCAAAGCGCGGCTTTAATCCCCTTGTTTCTGGCCTATTGGCTGCTGCAAAGCATACGCCAAAAAAGCGCGGCGTTTTTATTCTTTTTACTGGGCTCTTGCGTTACTTTATGCGCCTGCGCCAGCTTTTTAACTTTATTAAAACTCATTTTAACGGATTCCCAAATTTCCGGCGGGCAGGTGGGCCAAAGCATTTTTTATTGGTTTCAAGGCATAGTGGGCTCTTTTGGGGCGGGGTTATTCTCTGTGGCGCTCATCTTGGTGGGGCTGCATATGCTGTTTGCCATTCCCTGGGCCGTAATTGTACAAAAAACGGGGGAATTTATACGTTATGACTTTAATGAATGGATGGACGCGCGCGCGGAACTAAAAGAAAAAGTTTCCAGCGGCAAAGAAGCCATTAAAGAAAACGCCAAGCAAGAAAAGAAATCCGCCCTGCTGCAAGAGGGAAAAACGTCCGAAGAGGATGAGGCGCCCCGCTCCAAACCGGAAATACGCCGCCCGGTGGCCCAAATGATTAAACTGCCCCGGCCGGAACAGCTGCGCGCGGAAAACGCCTCCCAACCCGCCTTGGAAGAAAACCCCGCCGGCCAGCAAGACGGGGAACGCCCTAAATTTGACCCTAAAACCTTCCGTTTGCCTTCTTTAGATTTACTTAATGATCCGGTAAACAACGGCATTGTGGGCCCTACGGATGATGAAATCGCCCAAGCCACTAAACGCTTGGAACAAACCTTAAAAAACTTTGATATTAAAGCCAGTGTAACCGGCGTATCACCGGGGCCGGTGGTCACCCGTTATGAAATCAAGCCGGACCCGGGCGTCACCATCGCCTCCATTACCGCGCGAACGCAGGATATACAAGCCAGTATGGAAGCCCGCGCCATCCGCGTGCAGGCACCTATACCGGGCAAAAACGCCGTTGGGTTTGAAATCCCTAACGAGCGCCCCGTCATGGTTACCATGAAAGAAATTCTGCAGTCCCCCGTATACGCCAACTCTAAAGCCGCCATTCCCATTGCTTTAGGGCGTTACGCGGACGGGGAACCCGCCGGCTCCGTGGCGGAAAAATGGCCCCATATTTTGATAGCCGGCGCCACCAACAGCGGTAAGTCTATTTGTCTGCATTCCATTATCATGTCTATCATCTATAAATTGCGCCCCGATGAGGCCAAATTCTTGATGATCGACCCCAAACGCGTGGAATTAACCCTGTATGAGGGCATTCCCTATTTATACGACCCTAAAACCTCTTGCGATGATGTAGACGTAGTGACCGACGCGCAAGGTGCGGCTAAGTCTTTGCAAATGCTGGTAAAAGTAATGGAAAAGCGTCTTAAAATTATGCAGCTGGCCAAAGTAAAAAATATGGAAGGCTACAATAAATGGGCCGAAGCCAACGGCGAAGAGAAAATGTTCTACATTTTTGTCATTATTGACGAAATGGCGGACCTTATGCTTCAAACCAAAGCCTCCATAGAAGATTCCGTCCAACGTTTAGCCCAAATGGGCCGTGCGTTAGGCATACACCTGATATTGTGCACCCAGCGCCCTTCCGTAAAAGTGATTACGGGGGTTATTAAGGCCAACTTGCCTTCCCGCATCGCTTTACAGGTGGCTTCGTCCATAGACTCTAAAGTTATTTTAGACAGCACCGGCGCGGAAGACCTGCTAGGGCGGGGGGACATGCTGTACCAAAGCACGTCAGACAAAACCCCCTTGCGTATACAGGGCGCCTATGTTTCTGAAAAAGAAATCAACGCCGTGGCGGACTTTTTACGCGCCCAAGGCGCGCCGGATTACCCGGTGCAAATTGTGGCGGAACAACAGCCCGGCGGCCGCCCAGCGGACGGTTTAGGCGCCAGCGGGGAAGAAATTTTGCAGGCGCTGGAGCTGATTAAAGAACGCCGCCGCGTATCGCAGGATTTGCTGAAAGCCAACTTTGGCTCCAGCGCGCGCGCCACCAACATTTTAAGCGTGTTGGAAATGAAAGGCTATATTTCCAAACCGGAAGGTTCCAACCGCTGGGAAATACACTATGAAATGATAGACGCGGGTATAGAAGAGCTTAAAAACCCGCCTTATGACCATAACTACCAGGAAGAAACCTATGAAACCGTTTATAAATAAAGCCTGCCTGTTGGCCATATGCGTTTTATGTGCGGCCTGCAGCGTACAGGCCAAAGAAAAGACGGCCGAGCCCGCCGTCCAGCCACCCAAAAAAGAAACCCAGGCCCAAACGACCACAGCCAAAGACCCCGTACAGCGGCTGCGTGACTGGGACGCCAAATTAAACACCTTGGAAACGGCTTTTGAGCAGACCTCCTCCTATGATGGAGTGGTTATCAGCCGTTCCCACGGCAAGCTGTATTATAAAAAAGCAGGCAATCTGCTGCGGCTGGACACGTTGGATGATGAACAAAAGACGGACCAGTCCGCCGTGACAGACAAAAAAGTATTAAAAGTATTGGACGCTAAAGGCAAAGTGATTACCTCCGGCGCGTGGGCGGACTGGGTGAACGGACAGCCCAACAAAGCTTTGTTTGATTTTGGCAATTACTCCGCCTTGTTAGACGCGCACCGCGCCACGGTGTTTTCCTCCAGCGCACAGCGCGTTATTTTGCTTCTCACCCCTAAAGACGGGAGCGATTATAAATTATATTTATTGTTAGACCCAAAGGAATATTTCCCTCAAACCATTATTATTGAGGCCGATTTGATGCAAACCAAAGCGGATTTAAAAAACACGGTAAAAAACAAATCCGTTTCTCAAAATTTATTTAAAGAGGTTCTAGCCAAATGATGACCCTTGCCAATAAAATTACGTTAAGCCGAGCGGGCTTATCCATACTGATGTTTTTGTTTATTTTAATGCCTTTCTATTGGGCCCGCTTTATCGCCACCCTTATTTTTATAGTAGCCGCCTCTACGGACTGGGTGGACGGCAAAATCGCCCGGCAGACCAATACCATTACCCCGTTTGGGGCCATTGTGGACCCGTTTGTAGACAAAATTTTAGTGTGCGCGGCCTTGTTTGCTTTTGTAGGCATTAAAGAATTGGATGTGCCTATTTGGGCGGTATTTTTTATTATGCTTAGGGAGTTGATGATTTCCACCCTGCGCGTAATTGCCGCGCTGGAAGGAAAAGTAATGGCGGCGGAACGCTGGGGAAAGTTCAAAACCGTTATTCAAATGACGGCGGTGGGAACCATCTTTTTTGTGCTGGACGTATACCACCTGATGTTAATGACCCGCGGCGCCACACGCTACGTGTTTGAAATTACGTTTTACACGTTAAAAACCATTCCTTACGGCATTACCGCCATTGCGGCCGTTATTACGTGGATAAGCGCCATTTCCTACTTAAAAAATAACTGGGAACTGCTGGAAAAATCTTGGGGTATGGACGCATGCAAACGCTAATACGTATGCTGGCTACCGGCTTTTTTATAAGCTACCTGCCGCCTTTGGTTTTTAAGTTTAAGAAAAACACTGGCGCCGGTTTTTTAGGCACGTTAGTGGCTGTTCCGTTTGTTTTTATCCTGCCGGCGGATTATATGCTGTATCTTATCTTTCTGCTGGCTTTTTGGGCATTTGCGGTATATATCTGTAAAAAAGTACAATTTAAGGGATACACCGGGCATGATAACCCAAAAATAGTAATAGATGAAATGGCCGGTTACTTTACGGCGGTGCTTTTTTTACCCCGCCAATGGCCGTATTTGTTGGCGGCGTTTGTATTGTTTAGAACGTTTGACTCGTTAAAACCCTGGGCCGTAAAAACATTTGACCGCATGGAAAACGCTTTTGGGGTGGTGTTTGACGACGTGGCCGCCGGGCTGATGGCCAATATTTTAATACAGCTTTTTATTATATTTGTTGTTAAAGCCTAATTGAAGGAGATTAAATTACATGGAACTTTCCAATATGACCAATCTGCGAGAGATTTTTTCCGCCGGCGGGCCGGTACTTATTTTGCTGATTTTGCTGTCCATTTACTCTTTGTCCGTCATTTTTGAGCGGTGGGTCAAATTCCGCCGTTCCATAGGCATATCCCGCAAGTTAATTGCCTATTGCCGCCATCCTTTACGCTCGTATAACTTTCCTAAAGTAGAAGACGCCTGCCGCAAGGATATTACCCACGACACCCCTGCCTCCAACCTAATTTTGCGTTTACTGCAGGAAAAAACCCGCTCAAAAGCGGAACAAAAAGAAATTGCCGCTTCCGTGATTGACTGGGAAGTCACCCGCCTGCAAAGCCGCTTAACCGTACTGGGCACGCTGGGAAGCATCACTCCGTTTATCGGGCTTTTTGGTACCGTAATTGGGGTTATGCACGCGTTTAAAGATTTGGCGTCCTCTTCCGCGGCCGCGGCGGGAGCCTCGGTAGTGGCGGCGGGTATTGCCGAAGCCCTTATTAATACGGCCGCCGGGCTGTTTGTGGCTATTCCGGCGGTTATCGCGTATAACTATTTCCTAAGCAAAACCAATTATTTTGCCAAAGAGTTGGAAAATATCGCCGACGAAATTATCTTTAACCAGGTACAAGAATAATGGCTCATAAACAAAGAACCGTCATGGCGGATATTAATATGGTGCCGTTTATTGATATCACGCTGATATTGCTAATCATTTTTATGGTTATGAGCCCGCTTTTGGTGCAAATGCAGCTTAGCGTGGATTTGCCCCGCGCCAAAGCCATTAATACCACGGCGGAGGACGATGTCATCCGCGTGGAAGTGCTCAAAAACGGGGCCATTATTGTGGCTGAAAAGAAAATTTCCGCCGCCGCGCTGGAAAAAGAACTCATTTTGCGTATGGGCAAAGCCAACAAAAAAACCATTTTGGTACAGGCGGATAAAGAAGTTCCCATACAAAACGTGGTGGACGTGTTTGACGTGGCTAAAAAATTAGGCGCGGCCAAATTGGGGATTGGGGTTTTATCTAAAAGCTAATGAACCGCTATCTTGCGTATTCCGGCGGAGTGCACGCCTTATTGTTTCTACTGCTTTTCCTGGTAATGTTACCCGCCGGGAAGCAGATTTCCGCCACGTATACGATTGATTTTATAGGCAGCGGCAAAGTAGTAGCCACTACCGGGCAGGAGGCGCAGTCCCCGGTGAAAACCCAGGCCCCTAAAGCGCCGGAAGTAAAAGCCCAGCCCGTTGCCAAGCCAGAAGCGGAGCCAAAACCAGCGGCCAAACCCGCTAAAAAAGCTTACACGGCTAAAAGTGAGATTACCACAAAAAAACAAACCGCCAAGAAGCAAGCCCAAGCCCCGCTGGCGGCGCCCAGCGTGTTAGACGAAGGGGAAAACACCCAAAAAGACGATGCCCTGCAAGCCAGCAAAGAGGGGGAATTCCAAGGCGGAAACATTCAAACGGATTTTGCAAATTTTCCTTACCCTTGGTATATTACCCAAGTACGCAACGCCATGTGGATTGAATGGGAAAAACGCCGCCCCGCCGGAAACGTACTTTCCGCGTTGGTATCATTTTCCATCGTGCGGGACGGAAAATTAAAAGACGTGGAAGTACAGCGTTCTTCCGGCGATGATACCTTTGATTTTGCGGCTACTTCCGCAGTAATTAACGCAGGGCCCTTCGCGCCCCTGCCCATGTATTATGAAAAAGATGAACTGACCGTGGTGGTAGAGTTCAAACAGGAGAAATAGCTTATGACAGGTTGGCAACGTTTCGGCCTTATGTTGTTATGTTATTTTGGGGTAATGGTATTGTTCCCCGATTATGATGCAGCCGGGTTTTATTTTGCCGGCATCACCCTAATGATGTGGACGGGGGTTATTTTGGTTTTAGCCGTCATAAACAATATATTGGGGTTGTATAACTTCCCTAATTTTTGCCGGTTTATCACGCTTGTTTTTATTGCGGCGGTGTTATTTTCCTTATTGTGGTATTTCCCGCAAAAAGATAACGTAACCCCTATCAATAAGTTAAAATACGGAGAGTTTCCCACCATGCAGGATATTAAACGCGGCGTAAACCGTTTTACCTTTAATTTTGATTTCGTCCGCCGCCGCGCCACCCGCCCGGAAAACTTTATTAACCAAGAGTTGGAAGACAATAAAGAAAAGATTAATGAAACCAACCAAGCCATTAAAGAAGCGGCTGAAAAAGCCAAAAAACAAGCCGCCAAAAAAATAGAGCAAACGTTGGAAATTGAGGTAGAGTAAACACCATGAAACCTACCGTGCTTATTACCGGCGGAAACGGCTTTATAGGCCGCAAATTGACGGACTTGCTGCTCTTGGAAGGGTTTAACGTGCGGGTTACTTCCCGCCGCGCGCCCAAACACCAACCGGCTAACCCTGCCGTAAAAATAGTGCGGGTAGATTATGATAATGTGGACAGTTTAAAACAAGCCATGGAAGGATGTCAGGGGGTGTTTCACTTGGCGGCCGCCATTTTTGGCTTCAACCGGTCCGATTTTGAGCGCGCCAACGTAACCGCCACCCAAAACGTAGTAGCCGCGGCAAACCAAACCCCGGGGTTGGAAACTTTTGTGCATGTATCCAGCCTGGCGGCCAGCGGCTACGCGGCGGATTTGGAACACCCGCGCACGGAAGAAGACGCCCCGGCCCCCGTTTCCGATTACGGACGCACCAAACTGGGGGGGGAACTGGCCGTACACACCTTAAAAAACGGCATTAAGTGGACTGTCGTCCGCCCGCCCATCGTATACGGGAAAAATGATTCCGGAGTATCTAAAATTGCCGCGTGGGTAAAAAGGGGGTTAATGGTGAATACCTCCGGAAACGGATATTTCAGCTTTGTACATGTGGACGATTTGGTCTCGGCCTTGGTTACGGCCTATAAACGCCCGGATACGGCACACCAAACCTATTTCGTGTGCGAGAGCGCCGTATACAGCTGGCCGGATTTTATAAGCCGTATGGCGGCGGCCATGCGCGTGCATAAACCTTTTATGCCCAAAGCCCCCGTATGGCTTATGCGCGCGGCCGCTTTTTTGTATGAAAGCGTTGCCCGCGTGAGCGGTATAGAGCCCGCTTTAAATTATGACAAAGTAACAGAAGCTATCATCCCCGGCCATTGGATTTGCAGCAATAAAAAATGGACGGAACTGACCGGGCAAACTTTCACCAGCTTAGATGAAGGCCTTAAGAAAAGTTTCTAAAATTTTGTTATAATATTTATGTTGTTGCTGAAGAGACAGTAACAAAATAAATGAATTTTGGAGAGGTGGCTGAGAGGCCGAAAGCGGCGGTTTGCTAAACCGTTATACGGGTTAATTCCCGTATCGAGGGTTCGAATCCCTCCCTCTCCGTATTTAGACGAGAACCCGTTTCTTAGACGAAACGGGTTCTTTTTTGCCTTTTTTACGAAGGGAAATGCATAAATTTGTTTCAAGGGTTTTCAAGGTGTTTCAAGTTATTTCCTGTTAAAAGTGGGGGGCAAAAATGGGGGACATAAACTTAAATAAAAGTTGGGGAGTTAACAAAATATCAGTACTATTGGGGGGATATATAAAATTTATAAATTAAGGGTACAATAGGCCTTTTGTTCCACAATCCAGATAGGACCAAATATCACTAAAACGAATTTTATAATCTGTTAGAATTGAAGTGTAGTACCCAAGCATTATAAAAGGAGAGAAATATATGAAAAAACACTAGTAGGCTTGTTGCTATTAACTGTATTGGTGTCTTCAAGTTTTGCCGAAATTTTTCCACAAAACAGCCAAACCAAATCTTTAGAGCAAAAAATAAGTAAAAAAGTGGCGACATATAGTATTCCTCATGTAAATGCCTCTTTAATCAAAAAAATTTTTGAAGGAACTATATATGAAAAATATCCAGAATCCTCTAACTTAGGGGTTATGGATTTATTAGTATTGGCGCTGGTTCCCCGCTTATCTACTGGAGAACCGCTCTCTCAAGCCGAAATCAAACTGCTTGTCAATAATATTGATTCTTTTCCACAAAGCGCAAATACGGCTTCAGCATATAAATATGAAGCGGAACAAAACTTAACTAAAGCCAATTATTTACCTTATAGCAAAAATTTAAATGCGCTGATGAATCTTGGCAGAACAATCAATACGGAGCCTTTACTGTTCCAAAAAAATGCAGCAACTGTTGTTTATTCTTCTTCTACCATCAAAGTATTTGGCATTAAAAGCGCCTTAACAGCCTTCTATTCCTCTTTTACTCCTTACTTGAAGAAAGAGGGGCGCTTCCCGGATAAGACTCAACAGATACTTTTGAGCGCGGTTGAAGTATCCCAACATGATAAACAGATGTTGGATATGCTTATGAAATTTACGAATGATTATCCCGTAGCTAAATAAACACAGTTATTCATACGAATCTGACTGCCTGTATCTACAATTTCACGGCATGTAAAATATCTCCGGCCTAAAAATCCGGAGATATTTTATATATGCCCCAAAATTACAAAACCCGTTTACAGTCTATTCCCTTATACAAGGAAGGCTAATAAATACCTGCAAACAAAACAGGAAATCTTTTCCGCACAAATAGCTTCGGTATTCATGGTTGCCTTCTTTGTGTTTATCTTACTTCTTGTGTTGCTCCATACCACGCTTAGAGCTCTTCTAACGCGGTTTTTATTATTTTCTACGCGTTGTGTGCAAAGTCTATTCACAAAATAGACAAATAAAATCTGTCCGAATGGGCCGTAAACCAGAGGGGAATAGCTTGCTTCTTAAAACCAAACCCCAAGGCGGAGGGGTTGAATTTTGATGAAATACCAAACGTAAATATGACACAATACGCCTATATGTTCCAGCACTTAGATGTTTACGCTTGTTATACGCTATTGAAATGAGCGCAAAAAATGGCCCCAATATACTTTAGGCGCTAATAACATTTCCCCATTTTCGCCGTTTCCAAGAATCAGGCCTGCGGATAGGGGAATAAACAAAATTTTTTATAACCCAGTTGAGGCCAGCCGTTTTTTATATTTCTTTTCATTCAGTCTGCTTTTTAGCTGTTGGCAGAACATAAATTTTTTCCCACTGTTTACCCTTTTTTAACAGATTGCTTTCAGTTTTATTTAATAATACAATATAGCTATATTATTTATAATTATTTATATTTATTAAGGAAGTTAAAATATGAACAAATACACAGTATACCATGGTGAATACACTTTAAATCATTGGATAAAATTATTATTAAACAAAGAAATAGAACTTCCTAACTACCAAAGAAGCTTTGTATGGTCGGAAGAGAATACCAAAAGCCTTATCAAATCATTTCAAGAAGAAGTGTTTGTCCCTCCCGTGATAATTGGCGCATACCAATACGAAGGTGTTTGGCATAACTATATTTTAGACGGACAACAGCGCTTAACTTCTATTTTATTGTGCTACCTAAATATTTTCCCTAAAAAAGACAATTTCCCGCCAATCTCCATTCCCAAGCTGGCAGATGACAATGATGATGCTCCGGAAGAGGAGGAAAACACCTTTTTGGAGTGGAATATAAACACGCTGTTAAAAAATAAGATTGGTAAATTGCGCCCTTCCGAAGAGTTAAAAACCATATTATTTCCCAACGGGGAAGAAACTTCTTATTCCATTCTGTTTAAAGACGCAAGACCAAACACAGCCTTTTTTGAGCATACTTTTTTAGGTTTCTCGTTTATTACGCCAAACAAACTTGCTGAGAGTATGCGGAAAGAACAAACCAAATATTTTGCCAAATTATTCCGCTCCATTAATACTTCCGGCCGGGTACTAAACAACCAAGAAAGCCGCCGCGCTTTGTATTGGTTAAAAGAAGACTTGGCTGCTTATTTTGAGCCGGAGTGGAACAAAAATTTGCTTATTTCAAAGGGGCAAGTGGATATGGTGCGCTACTTAGCTTTACTTTCTGAGCGCGCCAAATTGAACTTACATCACGAAACAAAACCGGTGGCACAAGGCTTTGGGAGTAAAACCGGCCCTAAATCTATGGAGGCTTATTTAGAATCCTACATATACCATATCGTTAATGAAGAAAATGGGCGTTTTCTTTCCCTCAAAGAAATGGGAGAAACAACAAAAATATTTTCCAGGCTTAATACAGTGAACAGTTTGACAGAAGAATTAAATATTCCCTCCCCATTTCCCTCTATTATTGACGCGGATTACTGGTTATTTGGGCTTATTTATTATACGCTGTTTAAGCCGGAAAATCTTAAACGCATAGATAAAACCGCCCTGGCCGATAAAATAAAACACGAAATTGAAATTTCCAAACAGGATGAAAAAGAAAAGAAACGCCCCTCCGCCTTAAAATATATTAACAAAAGGCTAAATGCTTCTTTAACAATCTACCAAGAGGCAATAGAATCCGCATATGAAAAATAAAAATTTTATTCTACAGCCTGTTGAAAGCATATTGGAGGAAATGCAGTTATCCACGGCCCGCCTGTCAGCCGATTTTAACACTTTGCCCGTGTATAATTATATTTTGCAAGCGGTGTTGTTAAAGATGACGGGGTTTATGGAACAAAAAATGAAACTGATATTTTGGGAAATGGCAACCAATTCCCCGGAAATACGCTGGGAATTATTTAAGAATAAACATACCGAATTTTCCTCTTACAAAAATAAAAACCTGGTTTTTACCTCTCTATATCAAGAAGTAAAAAGAAAAATGGGGGAAAATCAAATAACGCTCAATTACCCTCAGCATGTTAAAGACACAAAAGAATTAATATCCCAACTATTTGAAGAGTCTCTAATAAAAGATTTTTCGGCAAGGGATTTCTTCTTTTGGCAAGAATTTATAACAGAGCTGAGCAAAAAAGAATATATTCCTTCTAATAGTAACTTCTTACCCAATCATGTTCAAAATATTTACGAACGCACCATTAGGTTTAGGCATACCATCGCCCATAATACAAAGGCGCCGCTTGTAATTACGGCGGAACTGAAAAGTTTACAAGAAAAAGAGTATAAATACGAGAATTACTTCGTTCGTTTTTCTGTCATCATATTAGTGGATAAAATATTTATAGAGCTGTTTAAGCAATATTTGGAATACTACGAAGAATAATTTTTATTTTGCTTACATAAACATCAAACAATGAAACTCCCCGGGCTTACGCCCGGGGTTTCTTTCTATACGAACAATTTCATTGTTCGCCCCAAATCTTCTTTTCCCTGCATATCTATATATTTTCGTATTTGTTCTTCGTTTATCCCTACCGTGGATACAAAGT
>NZ_CASEZB010000002.1:0-41044 GCF_949292495.1 Candidatus Avelusimicrobium aviculae | reverse complement strand
TTCCAAACGAAGCTGATTTGCGTTCGTGGTAATTTGGTTAATGCGGCTGGCCGGATCGTTATACCCGCTGGGGCCCACAAACCGGGCGGCGCCCCCGTTGAACTTAACGTTTAAGTTCCCGGTGCTGCTGGAAGAAACGCAATTTTCCAAAGAAGAGAAACACGTACCGGGAAAGTCCAAGGTAGGTTCGGCCGGGAAATTATTGACGACATCGTCCGACTGTGCGCCTTTGCGGCCGTCCAATAACGGAATGTCATAGGCTAAAGCGTCTGACTCGCTTTCGTTAATGCTGACTGTTCCGGCGGAACGTACTTGCATGGACTGCGCCGTCAAGCCCCCTTGGAAAGTTGCCTTTTCAGACACTTTCAAGCGTTCATATTGGCCTAAACGTGCAGGGTTAAAGTTAATGGTTTGGATGACTTCTGCACTTAAGGGCGCAAAAGCCAAAACAAAAAACATTCCTGTCATTATTAAATGTTTCATATTCACCCTCCTTAGGGGCGTAACTGCCTTTTAAACAGCAAAAACAAGACCCCGTGTACCCCTATACACGGATATTTCAAAACCCACTGTAGCAAAAAAAAAAAAACAAGTCAAGCCCTATTTAAACAAACAAAAAAATCCGTTTGGGAAACCCAAACGGATTAATAACAAAACCTGTTTTCTATTTGCTTAGATGGGCAAGAAACGCCAGGGCGTCCTCCCGCGTGAAGACTTTGCCCTCCGCCTGCGCTTCCGCCACTTTTTCCAATATTTCCCCTATTTGCGGGCCGGGCGGAAGATGCAGCGTATCCATCACGTCTTTGCCGTTAATCAAACGGGAAGGCTTCATTTTTTTAGGTTGGTCAAAATATTTGCTAAGCAGTAAAGACAGCACCTGCATATGCCGCAGCGTTTTGCCGATGTTGGCGGTTTTTTTGGCGCGTTCCAAACTCATCATCCGTTCCCCGCTGCGGGGAATAATGCGTTTTAGCTGGTAGTCTGTCACGTAGCTGGTATAATCGGCCCAGCATAATAATAATAAAGGAAGGGCGGCATCGGCCAAATCTTTAAAAAAATGGTAGGCGCCACGGTCTGTAATAACGTCGTTGCTGGCTAAATTGCTGGGGCGCAAATGCTGCCCTATCATAGCGCAAATAAGCCGTATATCCGCCCGGCTGTAATGTAACTTCTCTAAAATGGTTTTAGCCATACGGGCGCCGCGTTCTTCATGATAAAAAAAACGCAGTCTGTCCCCTACTTTTTTGGCGGTGGCGGGTTTGGCGATATCATGCAACAGGGCCGCCATTTTTAGCAAAGCTTTGTTGGCAATATAGGGTTTTAACTTTTTAGCGTACTTAGGAAAAGCTTTATCCAAATGTTCCAGCAAATACTCCATGCGCTTAAATACCGCCAGCGTATGCGAAAGCACCCCGCCGGTACCATAATACACCCGCGCGCAGGAGCGTTGTTCTTCCAAAACCGGGAACAGCGCCGTAAGCAAACCGCTTTTTTCCATTAACAGCAATTTCTCATAGGATTTGGGGGTATTAAACAGGCGGGTAAGTTCTTCCTGTATGCGTTCCCCGGCACTTTGCCAAATAAGAGGGGCATCTTTTTTTATTTGTTTTAATACGGAGACGTCTATACTAAAATTTAATTCCGCCCCGCAGCGAAAAGCCCTCAACATACGCAAAGGGTCTTCTTTAAAAACTTTGGCGGAAGTAAGACGGATTTGACGTTCTTTCACCGCCTGCAAACCGCCGCAAAAATCTATAATTTGGCTGCGGCGCAATCCTTTTAGTAAAACCTTGGTTTGTTTATTTTCTTTTTTAACGGCAACGCAGACCGGCTGGGTAACCGGGTAAGCCAAGGCGTTGAACGTAAAGTCCCGCCGCAGCAAATCCTCTTTTAAATTTTTACCTTGCCAGGCGCACACGTCTATTTGAATCCCTTCCCGCCGGGTTACCAAACGCCAAACGCCAAAGGCGGGGTCCATCTCAAACACGGCGGCATTTAGTTTTTTGCCCAAAGCCAGGGCCACGGTTTTTACGTCTTGCTGGGGAAGGGTTATATCCACATCACTAGACCACCGTTTTAATAAACTGTTGCGCACCGCACCGCCTACATAAAAGGCCTGCGGGGCTACTTCTTTTAAAACGGCGGCCAAACTGACAGACATGGGTTAAAGGGTTTCCTCCGTCTTTACTTGACGCTCGGCCAGTTTAGCCACCGCGTCTTTGCGAAGCTCGCGCTTTAATACCTTTTTAAGCGCGTTTTTAGGCAGTTCGTCCACAAATTCAAAATCGCGCGGACGTTTATAGGTATCTAAATGTTGTTTTAAAAATTTGCGGAAGTCATTGTCCGAAAGTTCCGCCCCTTCTTTTTTAACCGCGTAGCATTTTACAAATTCACCGCCGCGGCCGTCCGGCACGCCGATGATGGCGCACTCCTCAATGGCCGGGTGTTCGCAAATAACGGCTTCCACCTGGGCGGAAAACACTTTCAGCCCTTTGATGATAATCATGTCTTTTTTGCGGTCTTTAATAAAGATAAAACCGTCATCGTCAATCACGCCGATGTCCCCCGTTTTAAACCAGCCGTCTTGGGTAAAAGCGTCCTGCGTGGCCTTGGGATTGTTAAAGTACCCTCTAAACACGTTGGGGCCTTTAATACACAGTTCCCCTTCCTGGTTGCGGGGCAGTTCTTTGCCGTCATCATCCAGTACAATCACGCTTACGGCAGGCAAAGCCGGCCCCACGGATTTGATTTTTTGAAGTTCTTCCGTATTCACGCTTACCACCGGGCTGGTTTCCGTTAAGCCGTACCCTTCCAATATGGGTACGCCTATTTTTTGTTCAAAGCGGTCTTTAATTTCTTGCGTAAGCGGGGCCGCGCCCGATACCGCAAAGCGCACATCTTTAAACGGCCAAAACTGTAAATACAGCCGTTTGAAACCTTTGGCTTCTTTAGACAGCACGGCGTAAATTTGCGGAACCGCCAAAATAAGGGTTACTTTTTCCGAACCCATCGCGCTGAGCCAATGGCTGGCGGGCATGATGTTAGCCACAATAACCACTTTTAAGTTAAGGTATAGAGGGATAACCACGCACGTCGTCCACGCGAAAGAGTGAAACATAGGCAACAGACACAAGAACACGTCCTCGTCGGTTATTTTAAAAATCTGCGCGGCGGAAATTACGTTGGAGGCCAAATTTCCGTGCGTCAACATAGCCCCTTTGGGCAGACCGGTAGTGCCGGAAGTATATAAAATAAAAGCCAAATCATCCAACCCGGCGCCGGGGTTGGAGGTTTCTTCGTGATAAGTGGATTTTTCCACTTCGTCCCAAAATTTAAGAACGGCCGGGTTATCCTGCACGGAAACAGGAATTTCATCCGTGGAAAAAATATACTTGATATCCGGCAAACTGGGCAGCACTTTTACATAATGGCGGATAAACTCCGCCTGCGTTACCACCGCTTTGGCGCCGGAATCTTTTAAAATAAATTCCAGTTCCTCCGGCTTAGTAACCATAAAATTCATGGGAATGCATACCGCGCCCAATTTATATAAACCGAAATTGGCCACTACCGTATCTATGGAATTGCGGTGCGCCACGGCTACGCGGTCCCCCTTGCGGACCCCGTGTTCAAAAAACATATCAGCCGCACGGTCCACTTTCATTAAAAGTTCCATGTAGGTAACCGAACGTTTTGTACCGGTTTCCACCAAAGCGGTTTTATCCGGGAAACGGAAAGCACTGTCCGCCAACGCGGTATATAAATCTTTACGTCTAATCATGCGCTGCACCTCTGTAACACGATAAACTCTCTTTCTATTGTAGTAAAATTAGCCTTGGCGCGGGTCTAAAATATCCCGGAAGGCGTCTCCCAGCAGGTTCCAACCCAATACAAAAAAGAAAATCGCCCCGCCGGGAATAAAAACCGTATGCCAATAGGCCAGCGTATTGCCGCTGGTACCCAACACCCAGTTGCGCGCCATGGCAATCAGCTGCCCCCAGTCCGCCGTGCCGGGCTGGGCTCCCAATCCTAAGAAAGATAAAGAAGCCGCCGTAAGCACAATATAGCCTATATCCAAACTGGCTACCACCACGGAAGGATAAATGGAATTGGGCAAAATATGCCTTAACATAATGCGGGGGCCTCCCGCGCCCAGCGCGCGGGCAGCGGTAACAAAATCCCGCTGTTTAACAGATAAAATATCCCCCCTTACCAAACGAGCGTAGGAAGGCCAAGCCACCGCGGTAAGGGCTATCATCATATTTTTAATATCCGGCCCCAGCATAGCGGCAATTACCATAGCCAACACCAAAGAAGGCACGGCAAAAACCACATCCGTTAAACGCATGATTACTTCGTCTGTTTTTCCGCCGAAATAAGCCGCCGCGCTGCCTACCAAAAGCCCAATTAAAAACGCAAAAAACGTAACGGTAATGCCTATCTTAAACGCAAGCCGGGCCCCCCACACTACGCCGTAATATAAATCGTATTGCTGTTCCGTTGTTCCAAACCAATGGGAAGCAGACGGCGTTTGCGGTTCAATAGCATAACTGCTTTGGGGCATTTGATACGGATTGCGCGCATTATCCACAGGCGCCAATACCGGCGCGAACAAAGCGATAAAAGCAAAAAAACAAACCAGTAAAAGCCCCACTAAAGAAGTTTTGTTTCTGGTAAAACGTTTAAAAATACGGTTTTGTAACATATCATTAGTCCAGCCTGATGCGCGGGTCTACCGCGGTATATAAAACATCTGAAAGCAAATTCCCCAACACAAATAAAACCGCCACCATGAGCGAAAACCCCATAATGCCCGCAATATCCAGCTGCTGCGCGGCAATTACGCCAAAACGCCCGATGCCGGGATATTCAAAAATCGTTTCCACAATAACCGTTCCCCCCAACAAACGGATAAATTGTATACTGGCCAGCGTGATAACGGGAATAACGGCATTTTTCCCCGCGTGTTTATAGGTAATTTGCCATGGGGCCAACCCTTTGGCGCGCGCCGTGCGCACATAATCTTTTCCTAATTCCTCCAGCATACTGGAACGCATCACCCGCACCATTAAAGCAAAAGAGCCGATACACAGCGTAACCGCAGGCAACACCAAATGCGAAAGGACGTCCCCAAACACACGGAAATTTAAATTTAATAAAGAGTCCACCAACAAAAACCCGGTATAGGAGTGGAAGTCCCCCCCGTGTACAATCATATCCGTGTATACGGAATATCCCCCCGGTGAGAACCAACCCAGCCGTCCGTAAAACAACATTAAAAGCAAAAGCCCCAGCACAAATATCGGCAGGGAAAACCCCCCTACCGAAAACAATCTGGCCACCACGTCCTGCCATTTATCTTTCTTTACCGCCGATACACACCCGAACCACACGCCAAAAAACACTACCAAAATAATGGTTACCACCGCCAGCTGCACCGTGGCCGGCAAATACGCTTTAATAGCCTGCCCTACCGGCATATTGGCGCTTTGGCTGTATCCCAAATCCCCTTTTAACGCGTTAGCCAGCCAATGGCCGTATTGCTTAAACACGCTGTCACGCAGGCCATATTTTTGGATGACTTCTTCCAGCGCGCCCATTTGGCGGGGATCTTTAATATATAAGGAAGCGCGCATCTCCGGGCTCAAGCGCTGGGTAAGGAAAAAGAGCAAAAAAGTTACCCCCAGTATGACTACTGGCAATAACAAAAGCCGACGCAAAACATAATTAAACATAAAACGCTTTTTCCTTTTGTTGGTTTTTTATTTTTGGTATTTAAGTACGGTGCCCATTACAATTTTAAAAGCCGTAAAAAAGGGTTTTAATTCCAAATATTCAGCCGTAGTATGGCATTTTTGCACGCCCACGCCCAAATTAGGAAGCGTGAATCCGAAATCGCTCAGCACGTTGGCGTCACAACCGCCGCCGGAAGCGCAAGCGCGCAGCTTTACGCCCTGTTCTTTGGCGGACTGGGTTACTAATTTTACGATGGGCGCATTCTTTGCCACACACACCGCCCCATACCGGCGGGAAGTAACAAATTTAATTTGAGGGCGCAAAACTTTGCCGTCCACTTTTTTTACGAACAGTTTGGCTGCTTTATCAAAACAGCTTTTCATATGGGCAAGCTGTTTTTTTAATTTGGCCTCATTTAAGCTGCGCGCTTCCCCTTTGATAAAAATATCTTCGGTCACTATATTGGAAGCGGCTCCGCCTTTAATAATGGCAAAATTAGCGACGGTTTCTTTGTCTATGCGCCCCAGTTTCATTGAAGCAAGCGCTTTGGCGGCCAATTCCAAAGCGGAAATGCCTTTTTCCGGGCAGACGCCCGCATGCGCCGGCACCCCTTTAATCCATACTTCCACATCGCTTACGCAAGGGCCCTGGATGAGAAGCTCGTCATACTCCTCATTATCCAAGATAAGGCCTTCGCGGCTTTTTATTTTTTTATAATCCAAATTCTTTGCCCCGCGCATACCGCTCTCTTCCGTAAGAGTAAATACTACTTCTAATGGGGCATGCGGAATTTTTTGTTCTTTTAAAGAGGCAAGTACTTCCAAAATAATGGCAATACCGGCTTTGTCGTCCCCTCCTAAAATGGTGGTTCCGTCAGAAGTGATGCGGTCTTTTTTAACAATGGGCTTGATACCGCACCCGGGGGGAACTGTATCCATATGGCAGGATAAAATCATCGGCCGGCTTTTTTTAGTGCCTTTAAAGGAAGCGATAATATTGCCTTTGGCATCTGTTTCATACTTGGAACCGGCGTTATCCACATACACGCTGCATCCTAAAGCTTTTAATTTCTTAACCAATAAATCCTGTATGTTTTTTTCATGAAAGGATTCACTGTCCGTGCGGACCAGTTCCAAAAAAGTATCAACCAAACGTTTTTCATTTACTTGCATGCTTCCTCCTATACGGCAAAAGAGCTTTTTTTATTCTTAAACGGCAAAGCCGCACACGCGCAAAAATGGCCGGGGCGAACTTGCGCAAGAAGCGGCGCAGTGTGACAGGCTTCACACACATAAGCGCAGCGCGGCGCAAACGGACAAGGATGATTTTCCATACCAGGGAGGGCGGTAAGAGAAACAGCCTCCCTCTTTTTTTGACGGACGGGATCCGGCACCGGCACGGCAGAAAACAAAGCCTCTGTATACGGGTGCTGCGGGTTGGAAAACAATTCCTCCGCGGGCGCGTATTCCATAATGCGGCCTTTATACATGACGGCTATCTCATCACACAAAAAACGCGCCACGGCAAAATCATGCGACACAAACAGCATGGAAAGCCGTCTTTTTTGTTTTATTTCTTTTAACAAATTCAAAATTTGCGCTTGCACCGATACATCCAACGCCGATACCGGCTCATCCGCTATTAAAACTTTAGGGTCCAGCGCTAAGGCGCGCGCAATGGCAATGCGCTGGCGCTGCCCGCCGGAAAACTCATGCGGGTAGCGGGTTAAATGCTCAGGAGATAGCCCTACGGATTTCACCAGTTCTTCCAATATTTTACGCCGGGAAAGTTTGTCTTTGTACAAACCGTGTATATCCAGCGGTTCCCCAATAATTTGGCCGACGTTCATGCGCGGGTCTAAGCTGGAATACGGGTCCTGAAAAATTACTTGCATTAAACGGCGCAGCTTCTTAAAAGCGGGCTTCGTTAACTTGCTTATTTCTTTGCCGTCCACTATCACTTGCCCGCTGGAAGCTTTTTCCAAACCTAAAATAATTTTAGACAAAGTGGTCTTTCCGCAGCCAGATTCCCCCACCAAACCCAATACGTGGTTTTCTTTTAAGCAAAGAGATACATCTTGCAAAACGGGGGTTTCTTCCCTCTTGCCAAAGGATAAAAAACGTTTACGCGTATAGGTTTTATATACGTTTTTAATCTCTATCGGATTCACGCTTTTTCCTCCAGCAGCCAACAAGCCGCTTGATGTTCTCTCTTGCCAAAAAGCGGCGGGCGGGTTTGAAAACATCTTTTTTCCGCGCGCTGGCAGCGCGGCGCAAACGGACAGCCGGGGCATTCCTTTCCCGGCACGGGAGGGTTACCGGCAATGGCGGGGAGCAGGTCTTCTTTTTTGTTGATAGACACCAATGAATTTAACAAACCTTGCGTATACGGGTGAAGCGGATTTTTAAAAATAGCCTGCACGGAAGCCTTTTCCATACATAAGCCGCCATATAATACAAGCACCTCATCCGCCACATCCGCAACCAGCGCCAAATTATGGGTAATAAATACGGCAGACATACCGGTCTGCTGCTGTAAATTTTTTATTAAACGCAAAATTTGGGCTTGAATGGTTACATCCAGCGCCGTGGTAGGCTCATCGGCAATAAGCACTTGCGGTTTTAAAGCAAGAGCCATGGCTATCATTACACGCTGGCACATCCCGCCGGAAAATTGAAAAGGATATTGGTCATAACGCCGGGCGGCGTCCAAAATTCCCACTTTTTTAAGCAGGCGTATGGCCGCGGCTTTGGCGCGCAATTTAGAAATTTTACGGTGGGCAAGAATGGTTTCCTTTAATTGTTCCCCCACGGTAAGCACCGGGTTTAAGCTGGACATGGGATCCTGAAAAATCATGGATATACGCGCCCCGCGCAGTTTGCGCAGCTGTCTTTCCGGCAGAGAAACCAAGTCTTTCCCTTCAAATAAAACATGCCCTTCTTCTATATCCGCGGTAGGAGGAAGCAAGCGCAAAAGAGAAAGCGCATGCACCGTTTTTCCGCTGCCGGATTCCCCTACCACAGCCAACACTTTTCCTTTAGGTAAAGAGTAGGACAAGCCTTTAAGCACTTGTACGGTGCCTTCTTCGGTAGAGAAAGAAACGCGCAGGTTCTGCACGTCCAACAAAGCGGAGGAAGAATTCATTGTATCTATTATACCAATTTTATACTTGTATATTAGAAGAGAAACCCCGCCGCGATATGCGGCGGGGTTAAATAAAAATTAATTGTCTCTTGGTTCCGGACAGGCTTCCATCCGTCCGTCCGTACAACAATACTCCGCCGGGGTATCCGTACCACAGAAATCAGTGCATAGTTCCTGTCCGGCCGAATTGATGCCGTGGCAGGTTAGGTCTTTGGCTTGGTAAAACTGCATTAACTCATACTGATACTGCAATTCCCCTTCCGATGCATGGCGGCGCGCGGTGGCGCTGCCTAAACGGAATTCGGTCTCCGGCTCTAAAATAATAGCAAAACCATTTCCGTGCTCTCCCGTTACCACATCCCCCTTCGTATAGTAAACATTACCCTGAGCTCCTTGAGGGGATACGGAAAGCCCGCGGTAATCCGTAGCATACCGGTTAAACTCCATAAATTTATGACGCTGGGTATCCGCCAATGTACCCAATAAATTTTGGGCTTCCGCCATGCGGCTTCTTTCCACCGCTTTAAAATATTGCGGCAGCGCCATAGCCGCCAATATGGCGATAATTAACACAACAACCAATAACTCTACTAAAGTAAACCCTTTACGCATGTTCCCTCCCAACAAATACATACTATGTTTGTCAGTCTATCAAAAAGGGTCTATAACGTCAATCATTTCTACTCCTATTGGGCCGTATTTTTGCTACACTATTAAATATGAGAAAAATCTTTCTTTTTTTCTTGGCCGCTTTATTGTGCGCCTGCGGGAAACACGCCACCGCGCCGGTTACCCTGCCGGACGGATTTACCCTCAACGCACGTATAGCTGATACGCCGGAAAAAATAGAAAAGGGGCTCATGTTTGTTACCAAATTGCCGGAAGGGGACGGGATGCTTTTTCTGATGGATAAAGAAGAAGAACAGGCCTTCTGGATGAAAAATACATTAATTGATTTAGACATTATTTTCATAGGGGCGGACCACGTTGTAAACCAAGCCCATGAGTATGTACCCCATTCTTACACCTACACGCCGGACGCGGAAGTGGCCGTTGTGTATGGTTTTGGGCGGTATGTGTTGGAATTGCCGGCCGGATCTATATCCCGCCACGGCATAGTACCCGGTTCTAAAATTCTATTTACGGCGGAAGAAAAATGAAAAAACTGTGCACCCTTTTATTAAGCCTATTCTGCTTGTGGCAGCCCGGGTTTGGAGACAAAAACGCTTTCCCGGAATTGGAAAAACGCGCACAGGATTATTTGATCGGCCTCATCAATATAGACACTTCCGAGCCGGAACCCAACGAACTGCAAGCCGCCCGTTTTATTTACAAACAGCTCAATAAATACGGTATAGACTGGGATATTTTAATCCCGCGCAAAAACCGCGCCAACTTATTGGCCCGGCTCAAAGGATCGGACCCGGAGCTAGAGCCGTTGCTTCTCATATCTCATTTAGATACGGCCGCCGCGGCGGATAACTGGACCTACCCCCCCTATAAAGCCACGGTAGAGGACGGCAAAATCTACGGTCTGGGCGCAACAGACGCCAAAAATTATACCGCCGTCTATTTGGCTTTATTTACGTGGTTAAAAGAACAGCAAGTTCCGCTTAAGCGCGATGTGATTTTTTTGGCTACGTCCGGTGAAGAAGTAGGAAGCGATACCGGCCTAAAATGGCTGGCCAGCAACCATTGGGATAAAATCAAGCCCGGTTTCGCGTTAAACGAAGGCGGCGGAATTATTGTAGACAAAGACGGGGTGTCCATTGTCTTTGCCGAAGCGTCCACCAAAATGTATATGGACATCAAAGTAACGGCCTATGGCGTAGCCACGCACGCCGCCATGCCCACGGAAAACAACGCCGTGTACCGCCTGTCCCAAGCGCTTTCCAAAATAGCGGCGTACAATCCCCCCGCGCGCATGACACCCACCGCTTTAAAATTTTTCAAAACCATTGCCCCCCTCCAAGATGAGGACGGGCGCACCACCATGCACTTTTTGCTATCCGGCAATGAAAAAAACAGCCAAATGGCCGCGGAAATTATTGCCATAGACCCGTTCTTCCGCTCCCAATTAAAAGACACGGTAAACCCCACCGTTATTTCCAGCGGCAATGACGCCGGCACTTCCGGCGGGGAAGCCATCGCCGTGTTAAACGCGCGCCTCTTGCCGGGAACGGACCCCGACGCTTTCTTTGACGATTTAAAATCTTTGTTTGAAGGGGACGAAAGCATCAGCCTGGAAATTATAGAAAAACCGCAAATGCCGTTCCCGGAACCGATGGACGGCTCTGACGAACTTTTTGTTTCCATAGAAAAAGCGGGCAACCGCCTGGTTCCCCATTCTATTACCGTTCCGGGCATGAGCCCCGCCTCGGGAGACAGTGAATTTTTACGCCGCTTAGGCGTTATAACTTACGGCCTGGGCCCCAATATGGACCCTACCGGCGAAAACCGCACCCACGCGGCGGACGAGTTTATCAGTTTGCAGGATTTGTCCGACCAATTAAAATTTGTAGGCAGCGTGGTGTACGATTTTGCCGCCGGGCAGGAATTCCCCATCAATGACGCGGCTCCCGCCGCCAAAAAATAACAGGACATTATGACAAACACACCCGACACACAAACCTTAGCGCAACTGCGCGCTTTTGCGCGCGCCGAAATAACCGAAAGCCGCATTTACCGCCGTTTAGCCGCGCGGGAAAAGAACCCCCAAAACCGCCAAGTGCTGGAACAAATAGCCGCCGAGGAAGAAAAACATTATGAGCTTATTTATAAAGAAAGCGGCGTAACCGCCCGGCCGGATAAATTAAAAATTTTTATATACTCCCTGCTGGCCCGCGTGCTGGGCCTTACTTTCGCCATTAAACTAATGGAAAACGGGGAACACGGAGCGGTAAAAAATTACTCCCAATTTACCCAATACCCCACCATTTGCGAACTGGCCAAAGAAGAAGACGCGCACGAACAAAAGCTCATCGCTTTAATTAACGAAGAACGCCTGGCGTACATGGGGTCCGTGGTGCTGGGGTTATCGGACGCGCTGGTGGAATTTACCGGCGCGTTGGCCGGGTTTACTTTTGCCCTGCGGGACCCTAAACTCATCGCCCTTACCGGGGCCATAACGGGCATAGCGGCGGCGCTGTCTATGGCGTCTTCGGAATATTTATCCTCTAAGTCAGAAGACACCGGCAAACACCCCGTGAAAGCGGCCCTTTACACAGGGGCGGCTTATGTAATCACCGTAGCCGCATTAGTCAGCCCGTTTGCGCTGATGCACAATGTGCTGGCGGCGCTGGGGGTGATGCTGGGGGCGGCATTGGTGCTCATTGCGGCTTTCTCTTTTTACTATTCCGTAGCCCGCGGGGAAAACTTCCGCCGCCGCTTTGTGGAAATGGCCTGCCTTAGTTTTGGGGTAGCCGGGGTAAGCTTTTTTATAGGATACCTGTTAAAAACATTAACCGGCATAGAAGCTTAAAAACTACTTAAAACAAAAACCCCGGGTTTAAAAACCCGGGGTTTTTTAGGAAAAATGATTTTACAGCTCCATAGTTAAATCTATGGGGCAGTGGTCAGAGCCTAAAATATCCGTCAGTATCTGCGCGCTTTTTACTTTAGGGGCGGAAGGCGCGTCCACCATAAAATAGTCTATCCGCCAGCCCACGTTGCGTTCCCGCGCGCGGGTTTTGTAATCCCACCAGGAATAATGCCCGCCCTCTTTTTCAAACAGTCTGAAAGCGTCTACATACCCTTGGGTAAAAAATTTGTCCAACCAGGCGCGTTCTTTGGGCAAAAATCCTGTTACGTTTTCGTTTTGTTTGGGGCGGGCCAGGTCCAGCTCGGTATGGGCGGTGTTTACGTCCCCGCAAGCAATAACGGTTTTACCGGTGGCAAAAAGTTCCTGGCTTTTTTTCAAAAACGCGTCGTAAAAACGCAGTTTAAAATCTATGCGGTCTTCCCCTTGCCCTCCGTTTGGAAAATAAATATTTAAAAAATAAAAATCAGGGTATTCCAATATCAGGGTGCGGCCTTCGGCGTCAAACTCCTCTATACCTAAACCGGGCGTTACGTTTAAGGGTTTTTCTTTAGCGTAACAAGCCACCCCGCTGTACCCTTTGCGCTGGGCGCTGGCAAAATAGGCGTGGTATCCCTGAGGGAGGGTTAAAGCGGCGGAAAGCTGCTGCGGATCGGCCTTGGTTTCCTGTACGGCCAAAATATCCGCCTTAGACAAAGCCAAGAAATCCAAAAAACCTTTTTTTTCTATAGCCCGCAAGCCGTTTACATTCCAGGAAATAAAGCGTTTAAACATAATGTCCCCCCGGCATAAGCCGCAAGTAAATTGGTATAATAATTATTATAATAAACTTCATAAATAAGGCGGTATCCCCCCTCAAAATTAAACCCGCCGGGAGTAACAAACCATGATTAGAAAAGGAAAGTTCTATTTTACTTCTGAGTCCGTCTCCAAAGGGCACCCGGATAAAGTCTGCGATCAGATTTCAGACGCTATTTTAGATGAAATCTTATCCAAAGACAAAACCGCGCGCGTTGCCTGCGAGACGTACATCACGAGGGGGCTGGTTGTGGTAGGCGGGGAAATTACCACCCGCACCTGGGTAGATGTTGAACAAATCGCCCGCAACGTAATAAAGGACATCGGGTATACCGATTCCAAATTTGGTTTTAACGGCGATACGTGCGCCGTGGTAAACGTAATCGGCAAACAATCGCCGGACATCAGCCAAGGGGTGGACGTAGGCGGCGCCGGGGACCAGGGTCTTATGGTAGGCTACGCCGTAAACGAAACGCTGGAATATATGCCCCTGCCGCTGGTATTGGCCAATGATATTTTGAAAAATTTGGAAAAAGCCCGCAAAACAAAAACCCTGCCCTACGTGGGGCCGGACGCAAAAAGCCAAGTAACCGTGGAATACGTGGACGGCAAACCGCAGCGCGTGGACACCATTGTTCTTTCCACCCAGCACACGGAAGACATTTTGGATAAAACCGGCAATAAAATTACCGAAAAATCCAAAAAAGAAATTGAAGCCGTGGCTATTTTGCCCGCCGTCAAAAAATGGATAGACAAAGACACCAAAATTTACATTAACCCCACGGGCAAGTTTGTCATCGGCGGGCCGCAAAGCGATACGGGCCTCACCGGCCGCAAAATCATTGTAGACACCTATGGAGGCCGCTGCCCGCACGGCGGGGGAGCTTTCTCCGGCAAGGACCCAACCAAGGTGGACCGTTCCGCCGCGTATATGGCGCGCTATATAGCCAAAAACATTGTGGCCGCCAAGCTGGCCAGCGAATGCACCGTTCAAATCGCTTATGCCATTGGGCGCGATGAACCCGTAGGGTTTTATGTGGATACGGACGGCACCGGTATAGTGGCCGATGAGAAACTGGCCGCCGTTGCCAGAAAGATTTTCCCGCTCACGCCGCGCGGCATTATTGAGCACTTTAAACTGCGCAGCCCCATTTATTTGCAAACGGCCGCTTACGGGCACTTTGGCCGCAAAGGCCTGCCCTGGGAAGCCACAGATAAAGTTTCCGCCCTGCAAAAAGCGGTTAAATAATTTCTATCCCGGGTTACTCCGGGATATTTTTTAAAGAGGAATTTTTATGACTAAATCCAGAGTACAAGACGCCAAAAACCGCCATAAAAACGGTTATAACTGCGCACAGGCCGTAGCCTGTACGTATTGCGATTTACTGGGCATGGACGAAAAAACCGCCTTCCGCGCGGCGGAGGCCTATGGGCTAGGAATATCCAAAAGATACGCCACCTGCGGCTCCGTGTGCGCGATGATTATGCTGGCCGGCCTTAAAAACAGCGACGCAAATTTGCAGGCCCCGGCGTCTAAATTTTCCACCTTTGAATTAGGCGGAAAAATGATGGACCAATTTGAAAAGTGGAACACCTCCTGCCAATGCGCCGACCTGCGCGGCACGGACGGCAAAACAGACCGCCTGCGCTCCTGCCGCGGCTGCGTGGCGGACTGCGCCCGCCTGGTGGAAGATTTCCTGTTCCCCGGCCAGTTTGAAAAATACGAAGAACGTTCCCCCGAGGAGGAATAACTATGACAAAAAAAGTTTGCATGATTGTAACCAATGGGTTTGAAGAAATTGAAGCCATCGGCACTTATGCCATTTTGCGCCGCGGCGGGCTGGATGTGGATATTTACAGCTTAGCCGGTTCTGAAGCCACCGGCCGTTTTGGCGTAACCTGCGCTAAATTAACGCCTTTTAACCAAATAGACACCGCCCATTACGACGCGCTGGTTATCCCCGGCGGCCCGCAATTTAAAGAATTGGAGGCGGACGCGCACGTCCAACAAACCATACGGGACTTTATGGACACCGGCCGTATCACCGCCGCCATCTGCGCCGGGCCCACCATCTTGGGACGCGCGGGCTATTTAAAAGGCCGCAAATACACCTGTTTCACCGCCATGAACCAAGACTTTGGCGGAATTTATCAGGAAGATTACGCCGTAAAAGACGGCAATGTCATTACCGGTAAATCCGCCGCCGCCACCATAGATTTTGCCTTTATGGTGCTGGAAGCCGTTGCCGGCAAAGAAACGGCCGACCAAACCAAAAAAGAAATTTATTATAAGTAATTTCTTTAAGCAATCAAAAACATCCGGCCCGCCCAGGCCGGATATTTTTTCAACAAAAAACCCCCGCCCGCAGGCCAAGGGGTTTTGTTTTACATAAACGGAAAAATTAATTGGTAAAACGGTAGGAAATTTCCCGCCCTTCCCAAATAATGCGTACTTTAACGGGGTGGTTTAATTCCCTTTCCTTTACCGCGCCCCAAGCCATTACAATGCGCTCCATTTGCGTTTGCGCACCGTGCAGGCCGGAAACACCCATAATAATTTCTTTCGCGTCCGCCACCGCCGCCACTTGGGCAATGGCGTAAAAAGCATCGTTGGATTGCACCATCACCGGCGTAATAGGCAGGCCGTATTTTTCCGCCAGGAAAATAACCTGGGTAAACAGTTCATGCTCGTCCACCGCGGCGGAGCGCATATCCTGCCGGTAAAGCAAATTTTCCACCGGTTTGGAATACAGCACAATAACGTCGGTATCGTCCGGGTTGACGGTGCGCAGGGTTTCTTCTAAGTGATAAAGATGTTCGGGCGTCTTTACCGCCACCAATACGCGGTTAGGCTGGGATAAATCTTCCAGCGCGTCTTTCAAATCCAAAGACGTTTCCGCATTCACCCTCTCCCGGTAGCCTTCCTCAAACATGGTGTTGGCTTTTTTGGCGTTTAACCGTTCCGAAAGCGTAAACACCGCATATAAAAAGATAGTAAAAGAAATACCCGCCACCGTGGCGATGGATTTGGTAAACAGGTTTACCACCGCAACAGAAAGCAAAAATAAACACAATAATCCCAACCCCACGGGAATATAAAAATTTTCATAACGCACGTTCAGCGGGAATAAGAAATCCCGCTTTTCCCCGCGGCGTTTAAAACGAAGCGCCATAATGGCGGCCGCCTCCAACACAAAACACCACATCACGCCAAAAGCGTATGCTTCACCCAGCAAATACACATTTCCGCCGGAAAGCAAAATAATCACCGCCTGCAGCGCGGCAATCAGGTGTATCACATGATAGGTAGTGCCGTACTTGCGGTGTATTTTGCGGAACCAATCCGTCAAAATGCCGTCTTCGGCAATGCGGTTCATCAGCGCGTTGGAGCCGATAAGAGAGGTATTCACCGCCCCGCTCAACATCACCACGCCGGCCACCACCACCAAGGTTTGCATGAGCAGCTTTAATAAGTTGGGCCCCGCCATGGACATAGCCAACCCGGAAAGCAGATTGTCCCCGTATTTGCTGGCAATTAAATCCGGCGGGATAATAACGGCGGATAAAAAGGTAAGCCCTCCTGTAAAAAGCAGGGCGAAAATAAAAATAAGCAAGGCCGCTTTCTTTAAATTTTGCGCTTTGGGATATTCAATTTCCCGGTACACCTGGGAAAGCGTTTCAATACCGGACAAAGCCAAAATACTGTGCCCAAAAGCCATTATCATTCCTAGCAGCCCCACGGCTTTCATCCAGTCTATTTTTCCGGCCCAACCCAAAGCGTCCGGCGCAAAATGCAGCTTAGCGGGCGGTACATGCGCCCCCTGCAAAGCAATAGTGATAAAAGACCATATGGCCAACAAAAAACAAACCGCCAAAGAAAACGCGATGATTTTGGCGCTCTTAGAGCTGGATTCTTCTATTCCTTTTACGTTCTGACGCCAAAAATATCCGGTAACCAATAAACCAAACGCTACGGAAAATCCCCCTTCCGGCAGATGGAAAGAAAACCCAAACTGCGCCAAAAAAGAATTAAATAGCCCACCCAAATAATGCCCGGCGGTTACGGCGCTGATAGGCCCGGTGAGAAGGAAATCAAACACCAGGGCGGAGGCGGCCAGTTTGGCCATGCGGTCCCCCAGCCCTTCCCGCACAATTTTATAAGCGCCCCCGCGCACAAACAGGGAGCAGGCCTCCAGCTCCAACATAAGCAAAAGCCCCGCAAAAAGCATCACCGCCAAAATGTACCACGGGAAGGCCGGCCCAAACGCGCGCATGGCGAGGCCTCCCGCATAAAACGCGCTGGAGCCAAAATCACACAGCACAATAGCGGCTGCTTTCCAAAAAGGAATAAAGGTTAACATGGCTGTAGTAATTACAACCACTTTTTTAACACGCAAAGGACTTTGCGCAGAAGGTGTAGAAGAAGACATGGCTTAACGATGCCCTTTTAAACGGGCTAAAATTTCTTCCGGGCTGCCTAAAGCAGCCAATTCGTCTATAAACTCCGGCTTAAAGGTTTCCGCCAGGGAAGACAATATCTGCAAATGGCGCTGAAAAAACACCGGTTTAGCCGGAGACAAAAACAAAAACATGGCTTTGATAGACAAATTAGGATTTACCGGGTCCTGCGCCGCATTGGGCAAAACGGCTAAGGCGGCTTTAAAATCGGTAATTTCTTCCAGGCGTGCGTGCGGAATGGAAAGCCCCGTATCCAAAGTGGTACTGATGCCTTCCTCGCGCTTTAACACTTGGGCCAAAATATCGGCCCCGTCCAGCTTGGGGTCCTGTTTGCAAACGGCGCTTACTAATTTTTTAATAAGCTCCGTTTTGGTACTATTTCCCCTTTCCACTACAATTTCCGCTGGGGAAAGCAAACGGCCTAAATTAAATTTATATGGTTCTTTTACTGACATATCTATAGCATTTTTATGTTAACAAATATCTATTCCCCTTGGCAAGACGCGCCAAAAACAAAAAAGCGTTTCCTTACTGCCCGCAAAAGATATAAAATAGAATTAAGATGTTAGAAAGCCTATATAACACCCTTTCTGCCGGAAGAACGCCAGGCAAACAAGATTTTAACGTCTCCAAAATGTTTTCTTTGTTGGAAGACCCCTTTGGCATTTGGTGCTTCTTCCATGCCCCCAAAGAAGAAGCCGTAAACGAAATTAACCGTTACGAAAATTTAAAAGTGCGTACCGACAGAAACGCCCGCGACGAATGGATTAAAGAAGAATTTCCGCAAGTGGTTTTTGTTACCGGGGAAACCGAATCCGAACGTTTTAAAAACACCTTAAAAGCCATGTTGGAAGGCCAAAGCGCCATTGCCAACGCCGTACTGTGGAACCTGCCGGAAAACGTATACGGAAGCATTAACCTTTTGGTAAAAAGCTCAGACGCCAAAAGCAAACTGGGAGGCTGGTATTACCGCATTTTCCAGTTTAAGCGCGCGCATGACTTAAAGGAACATTACGCTTTGCAGGCAAGCCTGCTTAACCGCATTTTAGGCTGCGTGCAGGGCTTCACCCCTTACCAAACGCGCGTATTTTTGAAAGACAAAACCATAGATGTAGACTACCGGGATCATGAAGAACGCCTAAGCCAAGAACTGGCTTTCTGGCGCTTGATACGGGACGGAAAAGCCCGCCCGGAAGCCCATAAACCCCCCAAGGCGGCCAATTCCCCCTGGCGGGTATACGCCAATAAAATAGTGGCCCAAACCAAAGATTTATTGATGCTGCCGGCCTTAAGCGCGCAAATGCGCCAGGCCTTAAAAATTAACGGTATTTTTACTACGGATGATTTAGCCAAGGCGGATTTGAATTTTTTAAGAACTTTTCTGGAAGACCCCTACGCCCAAGACGCGTATTACAATTCCCTGGCTTACCTGCATAACAAACCGGTGCTGCGGGAAGCGGGGCACTTTCCCCCTCCCGTCAAAAAGCGCAATTTGTATTTTGATTTTGAGGCTACGGAAACTTTCACCAAGAATAATGTTTCCTTTGTCTATCTAATAGGCATTTGGGATAAAGAAGAAAACAAATACGTCAGCTTTGTGGCCAAAACGCCGGAAGAAGAAATTCACATTTTTGAACAGTTTTACGATTATATTAAGGATTTTGACAATACCGTTCTGTACCACTGGACGGAATATGAAGTAAAAAAAATGCGCAATTTAGCCGCCAAATACCCTCAGGACGCGGCCAAATTAAACGCCCTGTGTGATATTTGTTTTGATTTAAAAGTAGCCGTAAACAAAGCGTTTTATCTGCCGGCCCCCAGCTTTTCACTAAAAGCGGCGGCCCCGGCATTTGGTTTTAAATGGCGCCAAGACGACTGCGGCGCCATGGACAGCATGGTCTATTTTACCAACTGGCTTAAAACCGGCAATGAGGACCTCCTTAAAAAAGTGCTTATGTATAACGAGGACGACTGCGTAGCCATGCTATACTTGGAAGACAAATTAAAAAACGCGGAAGTATTGGATTTAAAACATGACGCTTCAAATGCAAACGCTTAAATTGGCTTTAGAAACAGCCGGCCGCGCCGTACGCCGCCGCTTTGGCAAAGTGGGCTACCGCTTAAAAGGGGAAGCCAATTTAGTAACGGAAGCGGACCTGGCCAGCCAAAAAGCCGCCATTCAAGTAATAAAAAAAGCGTTTCCCACCCATGATTTTTTAGGGGAAGAAGACGCCCGCAAAAATACAGGTTCCCCCTACACCTGGGTAATTGACCCCATAGACGGCACCACCAATTTCGCCCATACTTTTCCCCAATGCAGCGTATCCGTTGCGCTTTTTTACAAAAACCAAGTGATACTGGGCGGGGTGCTAAACCCCATTACCAATGAAATGTTTCTGGCCCAAAAAGGCAAAGGTGCCACGTTAAACGGTAAAAAAATACACGTGTCTAACGTAAAAAAAGTGCACGAGGCCCTGCTGGTGACCGGGTTTCCCTACAACCGCAACGAAATCATGCCGGAACTTTTACACCGCTTTGAAAACTTCCTGCGCGCAGGGCATGACGTACGCCGCCTAGGCTCGGCCGCGTTGGATTTATGCTGGCTGGCCGCCGGACGCTTGGACGGATACTGGGAACAAAACCTAAACCCCTGGGACGTTGCCGCCGGCACGCTGATACTTACCGAAGCCGGCGGAAAAGTAACCGATTTTAGCGGCAAAAAATGGCCCAAAATGCAGGATTTTGGGCGGCAGGTGTTGGCCTCCAACGGCAAAATACATGCGGAAATGCTAACCACACTCTCCCGCTGAACAGATGTTTCCAAACGCTGATAAACGCTTTTAATATAAAGCTATTTTGCCCGATGTGTGCTATAATGGAAAGTAGAGAACCAGCCGTTTATTGTTCCAAAAGGGGTTTGCATGTCTATCAGCGTTATTAAACAATACAGCGTGTTTTTAATTAACGAACCCGGCGCACTGAAGAACTTCGCCGAGCTTTTTGTGCGGGAAAATGTAAACATTATTGCCATTTCCCAAGACGTCCGTTACGATGCGGCCGTCGTGCGCATTGCCGTAAAATACGATGAAGAAATCAGCCACGCGCTTACCAAAGCCGGTTTTACCAGCGTAAAGACGGACGCTATCTGCTTGGACGTGCAAGACCGCCCCGGCCTGGCCAGAGACATTGGCGCGGTACTTTTTAGACAAGGCATAAACATTACCACCATTTACGGTTCCGCCATGGAAGACGGCATGAGCCGCTGGGTAATTGTGGTAAATGACATAACCAAAGCGCTTAACGCCTTGGAAAGCAGCGGAGAATTTAACTAATACCCAATCTTCAAACAATAAAAACGCTTGCGCCACCTCTGCGGAAGCGTTTTTTTATTCCCGCCCCCAAATTGCAAAACCGGCTAACCGTTTGGTATACCGCAAGAGAAGCCATAAAAAATACCGCCGGAAATATCCGGCGGTATTTTATTTTAAAATTTAACGCATTAACCGTTTTTGGTCTTTCATTTCCTGCTTCCAAGCTTTTTGGGCCAGCTTATATTTGCGCTCCGCCGCACCGGAAAGCAAATCCTCCACCCGCTGGGCTTTTAAATCGTCCCACTGGGCTTCGCTTTCAGCCAATTTGCTTTCCCAATGGGCCAGGTTAGCTTTTTGCTGGGCGATACGGGTCTTCATGCTGGAAAGGCCCAAATCCATGCTTTCGGATACAATTTGATATAGTTCTTCTTTAATAGCCGGTTTCTCTTCCGCGGAGGCTTTGCGGTAACGCTTTACCAATTTATTAATTTGCTTGCGGCGCTGTTTAAAAGCTTTTTTGGCTTCTTTTTCACTCTCAAAAACGGGCAACACTTTTTCTGTCTGCGCTTCTTGCTTTTGTTGCGCTTTAGACTGGGAGGACGCCTCCTTCGTTTTTAATTCGTCTTGCGCCACACACACAATACCCCAGAACAACGGAAAAACCATTAACAAATATTTTTTCATTTTTTCACCTCAACTTCCCACCGTTTTAGAAAATAAATGAATCACCGCCACCCCGGCAATAATCAACCCCATGCCCAGCATGGCGGGCGCGTCCGGCTTTTCGTGAAAAACAATAAAGGCCAAAAGAGCGGTAAGTATAATGCCTACCCCGGCCCAAATGGCGTACGCCACCCCTAAAGCCATGCCTTTCAACGTCATACCCAACAAATAGAACGAAGCCGCATAGCCGCATACCGTCAACACGGCGGGCCACAGGCGGGTAAAACCCTGGGTAGCCTTTAAGGCGTTGGTGCCGATAATCTCACACACAATGGCACCCATTAAAAAGGCATAATATTTCAGCATGCGGTTAATCTTCAACAGCCGGGTCTTTTATTCCGGCTTCGGCAAAGCCTTTGGCGCGCAATTTGCAGGAGTCGCAATGCCCGCACGGTTTTTGCCCGCCGGCGTAACAACTCCACGTTAACTCAAACGGAACTTTCAGTTTGGCGCCTAAACGCACAATATCCGTTTTAGACAAGCGCATCAACGGGGCCAATACTTCCACCCCTTCACTGACTCCCATTTTAGTACCGCGGTTAATGGCATCCCCCGCCGCTTTAAAAAAAGCGGGGGTGCAGTCAGGATATCCGGAAAAATCCACCGCGTTCGGCCCTGCCACTATGGCGTTGGCTCCCACTGAATCCATCAAAGAAGCCGCAATGGACAAAAACATCAAATTGCGCCCCGGCACATACGTAGAAGGAATTTTTCCCCCTTCTATTTGTTCCAGCGTTAAATCCGGCAATGCTTGGTTTTTATCCACCAAAGAACTGCTTTTAAGCCAGGGGAAATGAAGTTCTATTTTATGTAATTTTACCCCTAATTTCTTGGCGATAAACTCAGCGGAAACCACTTCGCGGTCATGACGCTGGCCATAGGTAATGGTAAGGGCTTCGCATTCATACCCCTGGTTAAGCGCCCAATACAAACAGGTGGTGGAATCCAACCCGCCGGAAAAAAGCACAATGGCTTTCTTCTTTCCGCCGGAAGAGGCTTCTTGAACGGCAGGCATTTTTTCTTCCGTTTCCGCAGCGGGCTCCCCGCTTTGTAAAACAGCATCCACCGGGTCCATTACGGGTTTTATGGTAACGGGCCTTTCCCCTTTTTTATTGAAGGTTTTTAACAAATCTTCTTTTAATTCTTCTTCCTCTTTGCGTACCGTATTTAAAAAACCGCGCAAAAGCCCCGATAACTTATGGGACGTGCTGTTTTTAGACTGCGCCTGATCGGGTTGCTTCGGCTGTACGACGGGCCCCATAGAGGCCTCTTCCAGGGAGGGCATACTCACTTGCGGCTCTAGGGAATCTTCCTGCGGATCTTCTCCCGTTAAATGGCGGGGAGCCTGCTGCCCATACGGGAAACATACCGCGAAATCCTGCCCTTCCACAAACTGAAAAGTAGGAATAAGCGGCAGAAAATTTACTTGAAAAGCGATTTTGGCGTCTTCTTTAGCGGTTTTAGGCCCTTGTTTTAAAAACTCCATATACCGCAATGTGTTTTTTATATCAGAAACCGTATTTTCCGCGTTGCCAAAACCCTGAATAAAATCTTTCAAAGCGCTAACGCACATAAAATCTTCCACGTCTTCCGGATCACCGAACAAACCGCTGGGCACTAAAAGCACGTCACGGCTTAAACTTTTTAAATGCGTAGCCAATGTATAAAAGTTACAAAAGCCGCCCATAAAAATACCGCAAGCTTGTTGGGCCGCAAATACGGCTTTGGTGCCGGCCGTAGTTACAACCAAGGCGGGAATTTTAGGGTCTGCTTTGGCGGCCAAAGCGGGGGAATTGTCTTTATGTTCAAACCCGGCAGGAAATTCCAGCTCAGAATATACCTCAAACTGCGGATGTTCTTCCCTAAATTTCATGGCGGTTTGCGTATCTTCAAAAATCAGCACATCGCGTTTGCCCGCCTGCAACAACTGGCAAACGGTGGTGGCGCTGCGCAGCACGTCCACCACCACGATGTAATCTTTCCACAGTTTGCATTCGTCTTTGGTTTTAGCTATTAGTACGTTCATTTAAAATCCCCAACACTTCAAAATCTTCAATGGCTTTTTTGTCTTCCTCAGACAAATCATCCACATATTTAATTGCGTAAATAATTAACGTTACCT
This sequence comes from Candidatus Avelusimicrobium aviculae, assembly GCF_949292495.1. NCBI lineage: Bacteria > Pseudomonadati > Elusimicrobiota > Elusimicrobia > Elusimicrobiales > Elusimicrobiaceae > Candidatus Avelusimicrobium > Candidatus Avelusimicrobium aviculae. The sequence continues at coordinate 17,211 of NZ_CASEZB010000002.1, read as the reverse complement.
TTGGTACGGCGGCGCCGTCTTCAGCGCTGTTATACTGGCCCAACAGCATGGCGTCCGCCCCTTTGGAGGCTACAAATTTACGTCCTCTTTCCACCCCGCGGCGAAGAGACTCCCGGTCCGGGTCTACATTTTTAATGCGAAGCAAACCCAAATTCCCATACGGGCGGGTAATACTATCCCGGCCGGTTACCAATTCCACCTTGCCCGATTTGTTAGGCGGAAAATCCGGCCCGATGGCAATCCAGTCCATATTTACCTGGTCCAGCGTGGCACAGCCCGCTAATGCGAACAACATCACAAATAATGAAAGTAGTTTTTTCATACGCCTCCCCTGTATCTATTTACTTGCGCGCAGCCAGCTGCCCGCAAGCGGCTAAAACATCGTTCCCCATACTCTTGCGTATGGTAACGCCAATTCCCATCGCTTTAACGGCGGCGGCAAAATCTTTTACTATTTTATCATCCGTTTTGGCGCCGCGCCCTAAATTGCACGCTATTAAATTTACGTGTATTAAATAATTGTCTTTAATGCCAAAAATCCATTTGGCCAGTTTGCGGATATGCTCCGGGCGGCTGTTTACATTTTCCAGTACGGAATATTCCAAAAATACCTGCCGGCCCGTCATGGCGATATATTCTTCCACCGCTTTTTGAAGCTCGTCCAAATTAAAACGGCGGTTGACGGGCATCATCTTGCTGCGTTCTCCGTCGTCCGCATTATGCAAAGACACAGCCAAATTGGCTTGCGGCAAGTCCACCGCCAGTTTATGCAGTTTATCGGCTATACCCGCGGTGGAAACGGAAATATGCCGCGCGCCGATATTTAAATAATCCGGGTTGGATAAATCCCGCGCGGCTTTGACAACGTTTAAATAGTTTAACAGCGGTTCGCCCATACCCATAAACACCACGCTGGATATCCGCTCGGCCAGTTTTTCTTTACGTACGTATTGGTACCACATTAAAACCTGGTCCGTAATTTCTTCTTGGGTCAAATCCCGCTTAAAACCCATTTTGCCCGTACTGCAAAAAGAACACCGCAGCGGGCACCCCACCTGGCTGGATACGCACACACTCCACGTATCCTGCGGCTTTAAAAGCACCGTTTCTATTTGAAGCCCGTCCCGCAAAGTAAGCAGCGCCTTAGCGGCTTTGTCTTTTTGGGAGAAAACCATTTTGCTGACTGTAAAACTTAAAAGGGGATATTTTTGCTTTAGTTCTTCCCGCACGGGCGCCGGCAGCGAGGTGGCCTCATCCCAGGAAGAAATGCCTTTTTTAAAAACGGCCTCCTGCACTTGCGCTATGCGGAAGTTAGGCAGCCCCAGCTGTTTAATGTGTTCTTTTACGGCTTCAAAATTCATATGTTTACACCTGTATATAGATTATATTTATTTTACCATTTTATATAGGTAAAAAACCGGTTTTAAACGGAGTTTTAATAGGGTTCTTCAGCAAGGGTGAAAAAACGGCATTATTTTAGTATAATACCAGCACGATGACCCAAGAAATTAAATTCAGCACGGCCGGTTTCCGGACCGTTACCGCGGACGGCATGACCGCCCAGTCCGTACAACGTTTGGCTTACGGGATTTCCGAACACATTTTGGAACATCCCTTCTATGGTTTTGAAGGTACCGGTTACCAAAAACACTGCCAGGAACGGGGTAAAAAACCTAAAAAACCATTGGTTTTGGTAGGGCATGACACGCGTTTCCTTTCCCGCCAGTTCGCGGCGGTGGCTGCCAACGCGTTGGTGCAAAGCGGCATTACCGTAAAAATGGCCGAGCTGCCCCTCCCCACCCCGGTGGCGGAATGGGCGGTGCTCAATGAGTGCGCCGTGGGGGCCATTGTTATCACCGGAAGCGAAAGCGAATATTATGTAAACGGCATTAAATGGATTTCTTACTACGGCGGCATCGCCAACAATGAAATTGTAAGCGATATTGAACGCCGCATACCGGCGCCGTCTTCCCAAATTTTAAAAGCTTCATCCACAGAGTTTGACTATTTAAACGCGGCCGTCATCGTTACCAAAGATATGCGCAAAGACTATATTGCCCATATTGAAAAACTGCTGGATATAAAAGCGTTAAAAAAGTCCAAACTTAAAATAGCGGTGGACCCGCTTTACGGGACGGCAAAAAATTACTTCCGCGATTTGCTGGAAAAATACGGAGTTACCGTGGAAGGCATTCACGAAGAAACGGACGTGGTCTTCGGCGGGAAAGTGCCCAACGCGGGGCCGGTCAGCTTGCAGGAATTAAAAAAGTTGGTTCTTTCCAAAAAAATGCATTTGGGCATTGCCTGCAACCCGGACTGCGATAAATTTGGCATTATAGACAGCGACGGGAACTGGGTTTCCCCTAATGAAATTATCCCCATGTTGTTGGAACACATCGTACGCAACAAAAACATTAAAGGGCGCGTATGCCGCAGCGTTATTACGTCTAACCTGTTAGACCAAGTGGCCAAAGCGCACGGTTTAATGCTGCGCGAAACCCCGGTAGGCTTTAAATATATTACGGAACTGATGACCACCGGACAGTATTTAATGGGAATGGAAGAATCCGGCGGGATTGCCATTGCAAACCACATCCCGGATAAAGACGGCTTGCTTGCCTGCTTTTTGATTGTGGATATGCTGGCGGTGGAAGGCAAAAGCTTAAAACAGCTGCGCGCCTCTTTCTACAAAAAATACAAACCGTTGTATGACCAAAAAGTCAGTATGCCCAAAACGGAAACGGAAATCAACCGCATTATGGAACGGTTGGATATTAAGCCGCCGCTTTCCATTAACAAAACTTCCGTTTGGCGCATTGATTCTACCGACGGATTCAAATTCATTTTAAAAGGCGGCAGCTGGCTGGCTATACGCCCCTCCAGCACGGAACGCCTAATCCGTATGTATGCCGAAGCGCCGGAAGAAAAAACACCCGCCGCGCTGATTAAAGAAGGCAAAAAAATTATAGACAGTATTATTTAGCCCCGCTTTTTACGCGGGAGGGAGGAAGTATGCCCCACATTAAAAAAATAAACGCAAGAGAAGTACTGGATTCCCGCGGGTTTCCCACCGTGGCGGCGGACGTGTTGCTGGACGACGGCACCGTAGGAACCGCCAGCGTGCCAAGCGGGGCTTCCACCGGTTCCCATGAAGCGCTGGAACTTAGAGACGGCGGCCCCCGTTACAACGGAAAAGGCGTTTTGAAAGCGGTGGAAAATGTAGAGCGTATTTCCCAACAACTGGCGGGGATGGACCCGTATGACATCCGCTTGATTGACGACAGCCTGCTCGCCCTGGACGGGACAGAAAACAAAAGCAACCTGGGCGCAAACGCCATGTTGGCCGTTTCCATGGCGGTGCTGCGCGCCGGGTGCCACCACGCACGCCTGCCTTTATACAAGCACCTGCGCAACGTGTATGATTTGCGGTTGGATACTTATTTGCTCCCCGCCCCTATGCTAAACATCATTAACGGCGGCAAGCATGCGGATTCCGGCTTAGACGTGCAGGAATTTATGATTCTTCCTCTTTCCTTCCCCACTTTTGCGCAAGCCCTGCGCGCCGCCAGTGAAACATATCATGCCTTAAAGGCTCTTCTTAAAGAACAAGGCATGGTAATCGCCGTGGGGGACGAAGGCGGCTTTGCCCCCAAAATCGCCCAGCATGAAGACGTATTTAAAGTCATTCTTGCCGCCGCCCAAAAAGCGGGATACCCCAACATGGCCTTGGCGATAGACTGCGCCGCCAGCGAATTTTATAAAAACAATCAATACCAATTTGAACACGCCGCTTACTCCGCCCGGCAAATGACGGATATTTACGCTTCCTGGTGCAAACAGTATCCGCTTCTTTCCATAGAAGACCCTTTGCAGGAGGACGACTGGGCCGGCTGGCAATACATTACCCAAAAACTGGGCAAGAAAATCAATTTGGTGGGGGATGATTTATTTGTTACCAACCCCCTGCGCCTGCAAAAAGGCATAGAAGCAAAAACCGCCAATTCTATTTTAATTAAGTTAAACCAAATAGGCACCGTGTCGGAAACGGTAGACGTAATACAAAAAGCGCACGCCGCCGGGTATACCGCCATCGTTTCCCACCGTTCCGGCGAAACGGAAGACAGTTTTATTGCGGACTTGTCCGTAGCCGTTAACGCGGGCGCCATAAAAACCGGCGCGCCCGCACGGGCGGAACGCACGGCCAAATACAACCGCCTGTTGCAAATTGAACTGGAACTGGGCGAACAAGCCGTATACGCAAAAAACGCCGTATTTAAAAAATGATTTCCAACGAACTGCGCCGTTTTATACACAAAAACAAAAAACCGCTGCTGGGAGTGGTGATACTCCTGGCAGTGGTTCTTGCTTTTTTGGGCGGAAGCATTTTAAGTTTAATTCACAATAAAATGGAATTAAAAAAATTAACCCGCCAAACTATCCAGCTGGAAGAAGAATACCAGCAACTAACCAAACGCTTAAAACTGCTTAAACAGGAAGATCCCCACTACTTGGAACACTTGGCCCGCACGCGTTACCATATGACCAAGCCGGGGGAAATTGAATTTCGCTTTGAACAGCCTTAACCGCTTAAAGGAGTAATTATGAATATTGATATTTTAAACCTGGGCCCTATGGATAACTGCACCTATTTAATTACCGAGGCAGACCAAGCCCTTTTAATTGACCCCGCCTGGGACATGAATTTTATCAGCCATACGTTAAAAACCAAAAATCTAAAATTGCTGGCCGTTTTATTTACACACGGGCATTTTGATCATGTCAAATTTTCACAGGAATTATTAAAAGAGTACGGCTTAAAAGCCTATATTGAAGAGCAAGACGCCAATTTAAGCGGCATAGACCCGCAATACTTGCATACTTACTGCGGCGAGCAAAATCTGCAAATCGGCCCGTTTGCCGTACACATTATCCCCACCCCCGGGCACACAGCCGGCGGGGTTTGCATACAAATACAAAACGCGGTTTTTACGGGGGACACGCTTTTCCCGGGAGCGTGCGGACGGGTGGATTTGCCCTCCTCTAACCCGCGCGATATGCGCAAAAGCCTGCTCACCTTATCCAAACTGCCGGACGACACGCAAATTTTTTCCGGGCACAGTTATGGGGGCAAGTCCAGTTCGTTCATCCAGTATGAACGCCAACATAACCCCTTTATGCGCAACGCCATTAAAGACGAGGATTTTATTTAATGCACCCGGTACTTTTTAAAATAGGCTCTTTTGAAATGGCCAGCTACGGCCTGATGACCGCCCTCGGATACGCGGCGGCGGCTTGGTATTTGGTAAGAAAGCTAAAAGAAATCCAGCTGGACAAAGACACTTTTTGGAATTTGATTTTCATCGCGTTTGTAGGCGCCTTGGCCGGCAGCAAACTGCTTTATATTATTGTATCCTGGCCGCTGTTAGGAGATACCCTGGCGCAAAAGCTAACCAATATTGTGCAAAATTTCCGCTATGGCTTTGTGTTTTTTGGCGGAATGATTGCTTCCGTGGGGGCGTTAGTTTGGTATATAAGAAAAAAGAAATTACCGCTGCTGTCTACGGCGGATTTTCTAATTGTGGGCCTGCCTTTGGGACACGCGCTGGGACGCATAGGCTGTTTTTTGGCAGGCTGTTGCTACGGCCGGCCTACCAGCTCCCCTTTGGGGGTGGTCTTTACCAACCCGGATACGCTCGTTCCGCCCGAACTGCGCGGCATTCCTTTGCATCCCACACAATTATATGAATCAGCCGGCAACATACTCTTGTTTATTTGGCTGCATTACGCCTATAAAAAGAAACACAAACCCGGCAGCATTTTGCTGCAATACGTTACCGGTTACGCGGCTATGCGCTTTATCATAGAGTTTTTCCGCGGGGATTACCGCGGGGCGTATATTTTAGGAATGTCCCCCTCCCAAGCGCTGGCGGTTTGCACGGTGTGCGCCGCGGCGGCTGTATATTGGTTTTTTATGAAGGAGCCGAAACATGGCTGAAAAAAAGAAAATCGTGTTCGACGGGTACTCCCGCCGGTTAGACATTTTTGTGTGTGACGAGTTGGAAAAATTTCCCCGCTCCCTTATCCAACGTTTGATAAAAGACGGCAAAGTAACCGTAAACGGCAAAGCGGTAAAACCGTCCTGGCCGCTGACGCCGGGAGAAACGGTGGAAATAGAAATGCCCTCCAACCAAAAGACCGCCGCCTTTTTAAAAGATTTACTTATTTATGACGATGAAGATTTTTTTGTCATCGTTAAACCGGCCGGCATGCTGGTACATCCGCAAAGCCCCATTTGGGAAACTAACCCGGAGGCGGCTTTCTCGTTTGAAGAGACGTTGGTATCCGTTATTTTGGCTAACCCGCCCAAAGGGTTTGACATGTCCACCCCCCGCGCCGGCTTGGTGCACCGCTTGGACCGGGAAACCAGCGGGGTAATGCTGGTAGCTAAAAACGCTATTTTTCAAAACTGCATGACCGAGCTTTTTGCCCAGCGGGAAGTGCGCAAGACCTATCATTCCATCGCCTGCGGGGAAATACCCGATGATGAAGGCGTGATAGACGTACCCATCGGCCGCGTAGCCGGCGGAAAAATAAAAGCGTCCGACTTGGGGCGCGAAGCCGTTACCGAATATAAAGTATTGGAACGCAAAAACGGCTTTACCCGTGTGCAATTACACCCCGTTACCGGGCGGACCAACCAGCTGCGCGTGCACTTAAGCTGGCTGGGTTACCCCGTACTGGGGGACTGGCTGTATAAAGGGGCCACCGCGCCGCGGCTGATGCTGCACTCCCGCCAGGTGGAATTTAAACACCCCTACACCGGCAAAAAGCTAAAATTTGAGGCACCCGTCCCACCGGACTTTACCGCCGCCTGGGAAAACGTTACCCAAACTAAAAAATAAGTATCTCCCCGGTAAAACCCCGGGGTTTTACCTGACAAAGAATAAATATACTTTGCAAATAACAACCTATAAAAAATAAAACCCGGGCTGTCCGTCCGGGTTTTTACTTGCGCCAAATAGCAATTACAGGCTTTTTTGATACAGCCGGTAGCGTTTGCTTTGCCAGCAGCCGCATTCCAAAATACCGCGTATAATGCCTTGGTTGTCTTCCAGCACCCAAGACAGTTCCGCCTCGTTCCATATGGCGACGCCATGGTCTATAATATGCTTAATTAAAATTAAATCAATGCCGCGGTGGCGGTGCTGCGGAGAAACGCCCAACATAATCAGCCGCGCGTCCTTAATCCGCCGCCACGCCCACAGCGCTTTTAACACGCGCCACGGGTTGCATAAAGAACCTTTCAGCTCTTTTAAAGCATGGTTCATATTGGGAATGGCAATATAAAAGCCGGCCGGCTCCCCGTTTACTTCCAGCACGCAGGTTCCTTCCGGGCGGACCACCATTTTCAGTTCCTGCACCATGTCGGCCATTTCCTGCGCGGTAAGCGGGACAAACCCCCAATTATCCGCCCATGCTTTATTGTAAATATCCCGGATGATTTGCGCTTCTTTTTCAATGTTTTTTAAATCAATGCGCCGAAGCGTAATACCCGGCTGGCGCGCGCAGCGGGCGCATACTTTTAAAAACCGCTCGGAAAATTTTTCTTCTTTGGTGCGGTGAAAGGCCAACACGTCTTTTACTTTGCTAAAACCTTCCGCCATAATCAAATCCGCGTAATAGGGGTAATTGTACGGCATCATGATAGCGGGCATTTTGTCAAAACTGTCCACCAACAAGCCGTATACGTGGTTGCTGGAAGGGTTTGCCGGCCCGCGCATGGCGTTCACCCCACGGGAGCGGAGCCAATTTTCCGCCGCTTCAAACAAGACGTGGGAAACATCGTCATCTTCCACACAGTCAAAAAAACCAAAAAAGCCGATGTGTTCGTTATGGTACTCGTTATGGGCGCGGTTGATAAGCGCCATAATGCGTCCGGACAATTTACCGTCTTTATACGCCAAAAACATTTTATTTTCGCCATGCTTCCAAAAAGCGTTATCCGGCGAAAGCAGTTTGCGGGTATCGGCTTTCAGCTCCCCCACCCAATACGGGCTTTTTTTATAAAGCTGAAACGGAAAATCAATAAATTCGGTTACGTTCTCTTGAGTTACTTCTTTGATTTCAACCATATGGGCAAGCCCCCTGTTAAAAGTACAAAACCCCGCCTAAGCGGGGTTTTGCGTGTCTGATAAATTTATTTAATTATGCCCACCGCGCGGCCCGCCTGGGCAAACGCGTTGATGATTTTTTCAACATGTTCATCCGTATGCGTAGCCATCAGCGTAAGGCGCATAAGCGCGTGGCCGGGGGGCACCGCCGGGCTGACCACCGGGTTAGAGAAAATACCCAGCTCGTGCAAGGCGCGCCACATCTTAAAGCAGTTTTCATTGCTGCCCACATGCACCGGAATGACCGGGGTGGTGCTGTGCCCTAAATCAAAACCCAGGGCGCGCAAACCGGCTTTCAACTTATCCGTCATGCGGAATAAATTATCCCGGCGGGAAGTGTCGTTCTCAATCAATTCCAGCGCTTTGGTAATAGACGCAACCGAGGCCGGCGGCAACGCCGCTGAAAAAATCTGGCTGCGCGCGTTATGGCGAATAAAGTGAATGACGTCTTCATCCCCCACCACAAAACCGCCCACCGTGGCAAACGTTTTAGAGCAGGTGCCCACCACCAGGTCCACCTCGCCGTTTTCCAAACCAAAATATTCACAGGTGCCGCGTCCCGTTTTGCCGATAATGCCCGTAGCGTGGGCATCGTCCACAATAATGCGGGCCCCGTATTTCTTGCCGATTTTGACAATATCGGGCAGCGGGCAAATGTCCCCTTCCATACTAAATACGCCGTCCACAATAATTAATTTACCGGCTTCTTGCGGCAGTTTGGATAAAACTCTTTCCAAATCCGCCATATCATTGTGTTTAAAGCGAACCATTTCCCCTTCGGAAAGTTTTACCCCGTCTAAAATGCTGGCGTGGTCCAACTTATCCACAATGGCGTAATCGCCTTTTTTAAGCAGGCAGGAAACTACCCCTAAATTCATCTGGTACCCTGTAGAAAAAATAAGCCCCGCCTGTTTGCGTTTAAAACGCGCGATGCGCTGTTCCAGCTCATCGGCCGCTTTGGTATTTCCGTTCAAAAAGCGGGAGCCCGCGCAGCCGGTGCCGTATTTTAAAGCGGCTTCGGAGGCGGCTTTTTTCATTTCCGGGTCATTGGCCAAACCCAAGTAGTTGTTGGAACCGGCCATAATATACGTCTTTCCGCCGATAACCACTTCCGGCCCCTGCGCGGATTCAAGCGGCTGAAAATAGCCGTAAATGCCCATGCGCATGGCCAGTTTGGCGTCTTTATAATTCCTGCATTTCTCAAAAATATCAGACATTTTCTATCCCTTCAGCAAAAAACCACACGCGCGCGCACGACAGCGCAGCGCGGGCGGCCTTACTTACTTACCTTTTTAATAATATTGGTGGTGGAACGGCCTTTTAAAAGGGCAAAACGAACCACTTTCTTTGCAAACTCCCGCCCGACGATTTCAGAAGGTTTGTAGTCCCCTCCTTTTACCAGCACGTCCGGCTGCAGGAGTTTAATCAAATTGTACGGGGTGTCTTCCTCAAATATACACACGGCAGAAACGCTTTCCAGCGCGGCCAAAACCAAGGCGCGGTCCCCCTGCGGGTTTACCGGGCGGGTGGGCCCTTTTAAGCGGCGTACGGAATCATCGCTGTTTATTCCCACCACCAGCACGTCCCCTTTAGAGCGGGAAAATTCCAACACGCTTACGTGCCCCGCATGCAAAATATCAAAACATCCGTTAGTAAATACAACTTTTCGGCCTGCCGCGCGCTGGGCCTGCACAAATTTCTTTAAGGCACGGCGGCCCATGATTTTATTTTTTGCTTTCACTGGCTTTTTTATCCTCAGCCATCATGCGTTCAATCAGGCCGGTATCCATATTCCCGGCAATAAAATCCGGGTTATTTACGATTTTCTGATGAAAAGGAATGGTGGTATCCACCCCGCCTATTTGAAATTCACCCAAGCAGCGGCGGCAGCGGGCCAGCAGTTTGGTTCTGTCCGGCGCCGTTACAATCAGTTTGGCAATCAGGCTGTCATAATAGCTGGGAATGGTGTACCCCGTATATACATGGCTGTCCACCCGCACGCCCAAACCGCCGGCGGGAATCCATTCCGTGATGGTGCCGGGGCAGGGAGTGAAGTTGCGTTCGCTGTTTTCGGCATTGATGCGGTGTTCAATGGCGTGGCATTTTACCGCGCCAGCCTCTTTTTGCGTAACGTGCAGCGGCTCCCCTTGGGCAATTTGTATTTGCATTTTTACCAAATCATATCCGCAAACGGATTCCGTTACCGGGTGTTCCACCTGAAGACGGGTGTTCACTTCCATGAAATAAAATTCTTTATTTTGCGCCATTAAAAATTCCACCGTGCCCACTCCGCGGTAGTTGGCGGCTTTGGCCAGGCGGCAGGCGGCCTCCTGCAATTTGGCGCGGGTGGCTTCGTCCACAAACGGGGAAGGAGATTCCTCCACCAATTTTTGGTGGCGGCGCTGCATGCTGCAGTCGCGCTCGGCAAAAGCAACCACGTTGCCGTAATTGTCGGCCGCCATTTGCACTTCAATATGACGCGGGTTTAAAACCAATTTTTCAAAATACATGCGGTCGTCGCCAAAGTTGGCTTTGGCTTCGCCCTGGGCGGTTTTCATCATGCGGTCCAGGTCTTCTTCGCGCAGGCATTCGCGCATGCCTTTCCCGCCGCCGCCAAGCGCCGCTTTAATCATAATGGGAAAACCGATTTTGCGCGCCACTTCGTGGTAATTCTTCCCCACCACGCCGTCAGACCCCGGGGTGATGGGCACGCCGCCTTTTAAGGCAATCTCGCGCGCGGTGGATTTAACACCCAACATTTCAATGGCTTGCGCCGTAGGCCCGATAAATATGATGCCGGCTTCGGTTACCGCGCGGGCAAAATCCGCATTTTCAGAAAGGAAGCCATAACCGGGGTGTACCGCGTCCGCCCCTGTTACTTTGGCGGCGGTTACCACGGCATCTATATCCAAATAGCTAAGCGGAGAAGGCGCCGCCCCGATGCAGACGGCTTCGTCCGCCATGCGTACATGCAGGGAGTTGCGGTCCGCCTCGGAATAAATGGCGACAGACTTGATATTCATTTCCCGCAGGGTGCGAATAACCCTAAGGGCAATTTCACCGCGGTTGGCAATTAATATTTTTTTAAAAGGGGTTATGGTTACTTGGGTAGACATGAACAAAGCTCCTAAGGTTCAATAAAGAACAACGGCTGGTTAAATTCCACCGGCTTGCCCTCTTCGGCGGCGATAATGCGCAGCTTGCCCGATACAGGAGCGGTAACGGCGTGCTGTTTGGAAACGCTTTCCACTATACCTAAACAATCCCCTTCTTTTACAGCGTCCCCTTCTTTCAAAACCAGATTTTTACCCTTGGCGGCCGTTTTATAAATGCCAATGGCCGGAGCGCATACGGCGGACAAAGAACAGGTAAACTGAGCCGGTTCCGGCAGCGCTTCGCGCGTTTTTACTTCGATAGAGTCTCCGTCTTTTTCATAACAAAATTCAGCCAAATCAGTAGTTTTAAGCCAATCGGTTACTTCTTTAATTAACTTTGTATCCATGGTTTCCTCTGGTTAATAAGTTAAAAAATCTTATTTTTTATTTTACCATTTTTTATCCGTTAAGCGCACGGAGCCTAATCCTTTTATATATAAGCACAGGCGTGATAAAAAATGCTAAGGTGCTTGGTATATGAAGAAAATCAGGCAAATCTTGTATTTATTTTTTTGGCTGGTTGTATGCCAGCTTCCCGGTTTAGCGGGCGCGGGTTGCGTAAAAAATCATTTAGATTGGTACCATGCGCTTAGCCGCCCGCCGTTCACCCCTCCGGACGCTGTCTTCGGATTGGCCTGGGGCATATTATATATATTGCTGGGAATATGCGCTTGGCTGGTATTTAAACCCGGCGGGCAAAAACGGACAAAAGCCCTTCTCTTATTTATTATACAACTGGCGTTAAACAGTTTATGGACCCCCCTGTTTTTTGGCAAACAAATGCTTTGGCCTGCGTTAGTATTGCTTGTTTTGTTACTGGCCGAAGCCGGCTGGCTTTTTAAAGTCATCCGCGCCAAACATTGCTTAAGCGCTTGGCTGTTGACTCCTTATATAGCTTGGCTGCTGTTTGCCTGTTATTTGAATATAGGATTTGCCGTGTTGAATTAAACGCACAAAGGCCCGCTGCCGCGGGCCTTTATATTTATTGCAGTATCAAAACGCTAACGGCGGCGGTATTTGTTTACCAAATCCACCCCTAATTTCATGGCACGGTAAAAAGTGCTGTCTAACAAAGTAGAAACATTTTCCACCAAGTCAAAAGCGGAGCGGGTCTTTTCCACATTTTCCGCCGTGATGACAGTCAAATACTCCACAGACTCCGCCGTGCGGTACAGCTGCAGCATAGTCCGCACAATAAAAATAACCATAATCACAAAAGCAATTACAGCCACCAAAACACACCATTGATAAAAATCCATAAGGCCCCCTTTTATTTTTTTAAATTAAACCAGTTTCACACCAAAGCGTCAAGTAGAAACAAGAAAAAAGACCTATTTTTTTGTCTAGGCCTTAGGGTGTTTTTTTCTTTTTTAGAAGAGAAAACCCCAAAACCACATTTTTCGTCTTTTTTACCTCTCCTTTTTTATCTACCGATTGGTAAAGCAATTTTAACTATATTTTAAGCAAAAAAAAGCAAATTTCCACCCCTTCTTGCCGCCATGTTTGACAAAATGTTTTTTATAAATAATAATGTTTCTTAGCCCGGTTTTAAAACATCTTTCAAAACAGGGCTTCGTTGTTAAAATCATACACAACACCCTTTTAAAAACGCCTCCGGCCCGACGGAAATAAACCGGAGAGGGTGACGCATAAAGTTTTATTGCGCAGCGGTAAAATTATTTAGGATTGGACAAAATTATGGAAAACGCAGAAGTCATCACCAGTATTGTAAAAAGAGACGGAACCACCCAACAATTTGACCCTAAAAAAATTACCAAGGCTATCGCCAAAGCGGCGGAAGCCACGGGCGAATTTGACCTGGAAACCGCTAAAAAGCTGACTATCCGCGCCATTAACATTATTCAACAGCTCTACGCAGACACTATCCCCAACGTGGAAAACGTACAGGATATCGTGGAAGACGTACTGCTTACGTCCAATTACCACAAAACCGCCAAAGCCTATATTTTATACCGTGACCAGCATGCCCGCATGCGTGAAATATCTTCCAAGTTTAATGTAGACTTGGTAGACCAATACCTGCAAAAAATTGACTGGCAAGTAAATGAAAACAGCAATATGGGGTATTCCCTGCAGGGGCTGAACAATTATATCTCCTCTGAAATCAGCAAGGTGTATTGGCTTAATAAAATTTATCCTGAAAATGTACGCCGTATGCATTCCGAAGGGGACTTTCACCTGCACGACTTAGGCCTGTTGGGCGCTTACTGCGTAGGCTGGGATTTGCAAGACTTGTTGCTCAGCGGTTTTAAAGGGGTGGTGGGCAAAGCCGAAAGCAAACCCGCCAAGCACCTGCGCACCGCGTTGGGACAGGTGGTAAACTTCTTTTATACGCTGCAAGGGGAAAGCGCAGGCGCGCAGGCTTTCAGCAATTTTGACACGCTGTTGGCTCCTTTTATTTATTACGACAAATTGACTTATGAAGAAGTAAAACAAGCCCTGCAGGAATTTTTATTTAACGTAAACGTACCCACCCGTGTGGGTTTCCAAACGCCGTTTACCAATCTGACCTTGGACTTGACTGTTCCTTCTTATTACAAAGACCAGCCGGTTATCATCGGCGGGAAACTGCAGGATAAAACGTACGGGGAATTCCAGGAAGAAATGGATATGCTTAACCGCGCTTTCTGCGAGGTGATGTTGGCGGGTGACGCCAAAGGGCGCGTATTTACCTTCCCTATCCCCACCTATAATATCACCAAAGATTTTGACTGGAACAACCCCAAGCTCACCCCTCTGTGGGAGATGACGGCTAAGTATGGTATCCCGTATTTTGCCAACTTTATCAATTCCGACATGAACCCGGAAGATGCCCGCTCCATGTGCTGCCGCTTGCGTATTGACAACCGCGAGCTTAGAAAACGCGGCGGCGGGTTATTCGGCTCCGCCCCGTTGACGGGTTCCATCGGCGTGGTAACCATCAACTTGCCGCGGCTGGGGTATCTGTCCAAAAATGAAGACGAATTCTTTAAAAACTTAAAAGACCGCATGGAAGTGGCCAAAACCAGCTTGGAAATCAAACGCAAAATCATTGAGCGCTTTACCTCGGGCAATTTGTACCCGTATATGAGCTTTTACCTGCGCACAATTAAACAGCGTTTTAACGAATACTGGAAGAACCACTTTTCCACCATTGGGCTTGTGGGTTTAAACGAAGCTTCCCTTAATTTAATAGGAGAAGACATCGGCACCGAAAAAGGCCGCGCGTTTGCCGAAAAAACGCTTACTTTCATGCGTGAAACCTTGGTTAAATTCCAAGAAGAAACGGGCAATAACTATAACCTGGAAGCCACCCCGGCGGAAGGAACCTCTTACCGCTTGGCTAAACTGGACAAAGAACGTTATCCCGGCATCATCTGCGCCAACGAAGCGCTTTACAAACAAGGCCATCAGCCTTTTTACACCAACTCTTCCCAACTGCCCGTAAACTATACGGACGACGTGTTTGAAATGCTGGACTTGCAAAGCACCATCCAGTCCAAATACACCGGCGGCACCGTACAGCACATCTTTACGGGTGAGAGAATAAAAGATTTGGAAGCGATGAAGAAATTCATCAAAACCGTGTGCGAAAGATACACGCTGCCTTATTTTTCCATCACGCCTACGTTCAGCGTATGCCCCAAGTGCGGCTACATTGAGGGTGAACATTTTGAATGCCCCAAATGCAAAGCGGAACGCATGCAAGAATTGGAACACCAAATCAAACTGCTGGAAGAACAGCTTTACAGTAAATAGTATTACCTTTTTTAGGCAAAAAATAACCTAAAAAAGCAGTTGTAACCGCGCGTATAAAACGCTATGCTTTATAGTATAAGGGTTGGCGCGCGGCCAACAAAAAGTAGACGTACTAGGAGAAAAGAAAATGACCGCTCAAGAAAGACAAGTAGTTGAAAATAAAATTTCCGAACTCAAAAAAGAGTTAAACGAAGTACACGGCTCCAAGTGTGAAGTTTACTCTCGTGTGGTGGGGTATTTGCGCCCGGTACAAAACTGGAACAAAGGCAAGAAAGAAGAATTCTCCCTGCGCAAAAACATGCATGTGGAATGCGGCTGCGGGGAATAAATTAAGGTTATTTTCTAAAGGCACGGGTTTCCATGAAGTTAGGCGGGCTGATTAAATTTACATTGATAGACTTTCCGGGCCGGCCGGCCGCCGTGGTATTTACGCAGGGGTGCAATTTCCGCTGCCGTTATTGCCACAACCCGGAATTGGTTTATCCGCATTTATTTCTGGAACCCATGCCCGAAGAAGAATTATTCTCTTTCCTCAAGCGCCGGCAAGGCACGTTGGAAGGCGTTGTAATCACCGGCGGAGAACCTACCTTACACGAAGACATTCTGGATTTTACCTCTAAAATAAAAGAAATGGGCTTTGCCGTTAAATGGGACACCAACGGCACCCGGCCCGACGTATTGCGTGAAGCATACAACCGCCATTTATTAGATTATGTAGCCATGGATTTAAAAGCTCCGCTGGAAAAATACTCCGTTATTACCGGGGTGGATTTTAACCCGGCCGTGCTAAAAGAATCCATGAAAATAATTCAAGAATCAGGCATTGCCTATCAATTCCGCACCACGTATGACAAAGAAGCGCTAACCGATGACGATATTGCCTCCATACGCGCATTAACGGATGAAAACCATTACCGTGTGCAGGAATGCCTGCCCGTAGCAAAAGAAAAATCCGCCCTGAAAGTAATGCATAAAGAGTTATAAGGCTTTGTAAATAAATTGGATGTTTTTAAAACAACTTCCGCTTTACAGCGGGTTTTTTATTGAAAATAAAAGCCGCCCTTTTACGGGCGGCTTTTATCAAAAGAGACACTAGCTATTTAAGATCTTTTTCTATGGCTTGGGCCCAAGCGTCCATCTCATACTGCAAAGAGCCGTATACGTTGATGCTCTCCATTGCGATAAAGCGGGATATCACCAAATCCGCCCCGCCAAAACCGGTTTTAATGGGTTTGTTAATTTCACGGCTGAGCAAAGCGGCTAAAGCCGGGTTATTTTTGCGAAGCACGTTGTGCGTATCCATCACGGCCGCCAAAGACTGCAAGATAAAAGAAGCGTCATATTCTTTGGCATTGTTAATATATTCACGGCTGGCAGCCAAGTGGTTTAATACCCGGCGCACGGCGGGGCTTTTTAAAGCGGTGGCCTGGTCTTCTTCCAGCTGGGCCCCCCACGCGTTAAACTCATCCTGTAAAGAGCCATACAGCACAATGCTCTCGCGGTTAATTAATTGGGTAACGGTCAACTTTTCCCCCCAACCCGCTTTAAAAGGAGCGTTCACTTCGGCCGATACCGCTACCGCCGCAGCCGGAGAAATTTCCCGCAATTCTTGGTAAGCTTCCATTACTTTCACCAAAGACTGGAAAGCCCAGCTGAAATTGGGTTCTTTCATGCGGGCAATCTCGTTTTTGGCTAAAACGGAAGAAGTGATAACCGCTTGTTTTAGTTGGGTGAGATCCGGCTTTTGGTTAGCTACCGCCTTTGCAATAGCAGAAGCTACGGAATCGGCCCCTTTCGGAGCAGGCGCCGCATTAGGAACAGCAAAAACAACGGTTGCCACTAACATACTAAAAACGGACATCAGTAAGCCTTTTTTCATATATTCTCCTTTTAATTAACAGCTTTCTTACTATTAGGATAAAATTTAGCCGCGTTTGAAACAAGAGACTTTAGACCTATTTCCCGCCTAGGCCCCATCTAGGACCCATATGAAACTCCCCGGGCTTACGCCCGGGGTTTCTTTCTATACGAACAATTTCATTGTTCGCCCCAAATCTTCTTTTCCCTGCATATCTATATATTTTCGTATTTGTTCTTCGTTTATCCCTACCGTGGATACAAAGTAT
>NZ_CASEZB010000001.1:0-28259 GCF_949292495.1 Candidatus Avelusimicrobium aviculae | reverse complement strand
GGATACTTTGTATCCACGGTAGGGATAAACGAAGAACAAATACGAAAATATATAGATATGCAGGGAAAAGAAGATTTGGGGCGAACAATGAAATTGTTCGTATAGAAAGAAACCCCGGGCGTAAGCCCGGGGAGTTTCATGCGGAAACTTTTGATAAAAAACGCTTAGGCATTTAGGCCCAGTATCAAATAGGTCTAAAGTCTCTTGTTTCCACACCCCCTTTTTAGGATAATAAAAACATGAATATATCTTGGAGGAGCCTGGGGGCTTGTTTAGCGGTTATGCTGTATGTGCCGTGTTGTTGGGCGCAAAAAGACTCTTTTACCCGTGCGTTGCGTCAAGTTACCCGGCAGGTGGAGCAGTCTTCCCGGCCGCAAAGCGTGAAAAATGCCGCGGCTTCTCTGCTTCAGATGGAAAAAACGCTTGGCGGCAGCTGTGCGCGCGATATGTTTTCGGCTTCTTTTAAATCTCTTCCAGAGCGTCTTCCCCAGGAATTTACACAGCACAACGCCCAGTTACAGCAAAAAGCTTTACATAATTTTTTAGAAAAAGAAGCGTATCTTTCCTTACAAAAAGCCTCTGTTAATAAATCGGTGCTTTTTCAGCTGTATGATAGTGTTATCCCCTATGGCAAACTAATTCCTCCGTCTGCACGTGTGGTATTGGTGGGGGAAACGCATGAACAAAGACGCGTAATGCAGGAAGTTTTGTCTATGCTGGTGGATTATCAAAAAGCCCATCCGCAGAAAAAAGTGTATTATGCTTCTGAGTTTGTGGATGATTTGTCCGCGGAAGAAAACGGTTTTTACGCCATATCCAGAGAAGAAATAAACAAAGCCGTGCGTAAAAGGCCGTTTTACAGGCCTTATACAGAGTGGATTATTCGTTTCGGTACCCCGGTGGTTGGGCTGGAAAATCCGGTGGTTTCTGATCAGGCCATAGCTGAGGATTATACCCATAACGAGGGTTCTGACGCGTACCGGGTATGGTCTTCTCCCGCTGGGGTGGATAAAAGGAACAATTATTGGGCGCGCGTTATAAAAAATATTTTACAGAAAGATCCAAACGCGGTTGTTTTTGTGCATGCCGGGTTGGGCCACACTAATTACAATCAGCCGGGGTCGCTTGCTTTAAAGTTACGGGCCTACCAGCCTTTTGTGTTAGAATTTAATTATGCTTTAGGGGCTAATTTAAACGGCTTGATAGAGAAATATGCCCCCTTTCCCAAAAACATTAACCAATACCGCGCCCAATTGCGGGCCAGGGATGAGTTTAGTTTTTATAACTTGCTGGCGGTGCGTGTTATGCAGGATAAGCGTTGGGCGTTGGCGGTAGGGTGTGATATGCATGTGTTTTTCCATGACTGGGCATACTCTGCAAAATAGATTTTAATATTCATTAAATCCCGGGGAATTGCCCCGGGATTTTTTGTTTCGTTTGACGGGTTAAAAATAAAAACCCGGCTTTGCGGCCGGGTTTACAGGGGGTTTACAACGTTTGTTTAATGTTGCAAAACCAGGCACCGTGGGTAGTGCTGCCGGCCTTTTTAAGGAGGGGATTATCCGGCGTGAGGGTGCGGGTAATACGTTTGTTTTGACGGTATATGAAAGCAGCTTCTTTGGGAGAAAGATATACAATGTTCTCCTCTTGGGCAAAGGGGGCTGTATAAGGGAATTTTGCGCTGCCCTCGTGTGCGTGTCCAAACAATAAATTTTTAATTTTCTTATATGCTTTCATACTTACAGTATAGCCTTTGCGTCGCCGCGGGGCCAGGGCCATTGGGCCCGTCTTTGAAGGGATTTTGGACCTATGTAAAATGAGGCCTTTTGGCCCCGGTTTCTATGCTTTAAGAAAGCGGGAATTGGTATAATTTATATAAGGTTAGTTATGTCTATATTTTCTAAACTTTTTAAATTATTCCTTACCGTGGTATTGATGCCGCTGATACCTATGGCGTTGCTTCTTGTGTATTATCAGGAGCATTTAAAAGACAATATTTTGGAAACCCACGCTAACCTTGCCCAAATGGCTGCGTCTTCCATCAACCAACATATTGAAGATTTGGGGTGGCGTTTGTCTTTTGCCCAAAACGTGTCTGAAGCGTTGCAAAAATCACAAAGCCCTCAAGAGCTGTTACATAATGCCATGGCCGCCAATCCGGATTTTTTAATGCTGGCGGTGCTTGATAAAGAAGGAAAAGAAACCTACCGCGTGGGGGAAAAAGCTTTGTTGGCTAAAATACCCCCGCTGGATTTGTCGCAAGACGATTCTTTGCCGCAAGCGGGAAGCAATGACGTTTCCGTCAGCGGGTTTGAAGTGGTGGAAGGCCGCCCTATCAGTGAGTTTGTGTACACCATGCCCAATGGGGATTATTTGTACGGCATCGTCAGTTTTTTTGGTTTGCTTACCCGCATGCAGGAACAGCGCATAGGCCGCACGGGGCAGATTTATATTGTGGGGGAAGACGGTCAGTTCTTTTATGGGGAACATCAGCCCCGGCTGGGGATTGCGGCCGGAGAAATGAAGCGGATTTTTGAAGGGAAAGAACGCTTTATTAAAAGCTTAAAGGGAAAAGACTCTTCTTTTGTGGGGGCGTATGCGCCTACTCCTATTTGGGGCACCTATGCGGTGGTTCTTCAATTTAAAGACGAAGCTTTTCGCGCCATACACTACACAAATATCATTATTCTGCTGTTCATGCTTGCCATCGCCACGCTGGCTTATTTCGGCGCGCTTACTTTTGCGGAAAGCTTGGGTGAGCCCATTGCCGCTTTGGATAAAGCCGCTAAGGAAGTAAGCGAAGGAAACTTAGACCAAAAGATAGATGAAGACATCGGCTGGGGGGAATTTAAAAATTTAATTACTTCTTTTAATAAGATGACGGCCGATTTAAAGGATTACCAAGCGCTCCAGCTGCAAGCCCAGCTCAGCCAAATGAAAGAAGATTTATTCCGCGCCGTGGCGCATGATTTGCGCGCCCCGCTGCTTGGGTTGCAGGGATATATTTATATACTTTCCAGCGGCAAGGCCAGCCAAGAAGAAGAAAAAGAGTATTTGCGCTTAATGAGCCAGGCCGCCGCCAACTTATCCTCTTTGCTGGAAGATGTGCTGGACGTTTCCCGTTTGGAAGCCGGCATGTTGAACCCTTCTTTTAAAGAAGTGGATTTGCAGAAACTGGCGCGGGAGGCGGCCGATACGGTGGCTCCCTCCGCGCAGGAAAAAAAGCTGGAACTGACGGTACAAGTGCCTTCCGTTTCCTTGCAGGCGGACGAAAAACTGCTTCGCCGGGTACTGGTGAATTTGCTTTCCAACGCCATCAAATTTACCCAAGAGGGTTTTGTGCGTTTGGAAGCGAAGAAAGAAAAGAGAGGGGTTTCCATCACCGTGCAGGACAGCGGTATGGGTATTGACCCGAAAGACCAGCAAACCATTTTTGAAAAATACCATCAAGTCCGTTCGGATTCCCGCGGGTACGGCCTGGGCTTATTTATCAGCAGGCAGATTGTCTGCGCGCACGGCGGGGATATTCAAGTATCATCCGAACCCGGCAAAGGCAGCACTTTTACCGTGCTCCTGCCGAAGGAGAAAAAATGATAGTTTTTTGGCGTCTGTTTTTGGCGTACTATTTGGCTGATTTTGCCCTATACGGCAAACGGTTTTATTCCTATGGCACAAGCCACCCCTGGAAAGCCGCCGCCGCGCGCGGCGTGTTGTTTTTTCTGCTGGCATTGGCTTTGTGTTGGCAATACTTGAATATGCAGTGGTCTTTCTTTGGTTTGGCGCATATACGGGGCTGGGGCGCGTTGTTCCCCATTACGGCTTTGTATATATTTTCGGACGGGTGGTTTAAGTTGAGCGGGGCGCACAAATATCATAATACATTGTCTTTTGTGCTGCACGATTTGTTTAATTTGCTTGTATTGTTTTTGGCGGTGCCTTTTCGCGCGCTGTATGATATGGGCAGTTTTTTTGCTGAAACCTGG
This sequence comes from Candidatus Avelusimicrobium aviculae, assembly GCF_949292495.1. Classification (NCBI taxonomy): domain Bacteria; kingdom Pseudomonadati; phylum Elusimicrobiota; class Elusimicrobia; order Elusimicrobiales; family Elusimicrobiaceae; genus Candidatus Avelusimicrobium; species Candidatus Avelusimicrobium aviculae. The sequence goes on along the minus strand of NZ_CASEZB010000001.1, from coordinate 24,276 downwards.
GTGATTTTCTTTGTGGGGTTATTGTTTGTTACCAAAGTGCTGGGCAATTTTATTTTTTGCGTGGAAAAAGATTTATACGGGCGCGATTTTCCCACCATGGACGAACATTGGATTATGATGCTTATGCGCGCCATTTTCTTTTTAACGGGTCTTTTGGCGGGCTGGCGCTGTTTGTTTTTTATGTCCGCCTGTTGGGTGGCGGTTATTTACGCGCGCAGAATACGCTTGATGGATATTTCTTCCTTTGCGTTTTATTTTGGTTTTGGCGTAACGTGTGTGGTAAGCTGGCTGGTGCATTGGCGGGTTTATTTAAATTGGTGAAACTATGTATTTAACGGACGCTAAATTTGCTTGTCTGGATACGGAAACCACCGGCCTTTCCCCGCTGGAAGGCGGAAAGATTTGCGAGATTGCCGTTTCCGTTACCCACCAAGGAGAGGTGGTGGAAGAGTTTTCTACCCTGTTAAACCCCGGTATGCCCATGAGCCCGGAGGTCATCAATATCCATGGCATTACCAATGAAATGGTGGCGGACGCCCCGTCTTTTGCGGAAGTGGCCCCCAAACTGCTTTCGTTATTGGACGGCTGCGTATTGGTGGCCCACAACGCGGATTTTGACCTTGGTTTTTTACGCGAGGAGTTTGCTTCCTGCGGTTTTAGGCTGCCGGATAATCCCGTGTTGGATACGCTTAAACTGTGCCGAAAAAGCGGACGGTTTGCCAAAAATAATTTGGGCTGCGTAGCCCAGCAGCTGGGCATTAACTGCCAAGGCTGGCACCGGGCCATGGCCGATACAAAAATGGCGGAACAGATTTTTTATTATTTCTTAAACCGTTTGTACGCCCGCGGCGTGCACACGGTGGAGGATTTGCAAAAATTTCAGTTTAAGAAGTGGACGGAACTGATTTGTACTGATAAGGAGAGTATAGTATGAAAAAAGTAGTGCTTATTATTCGTGACGGGTGGGGTAACGCCAAGCCCGGCAAATACAATGCGGTGTCTAACGCCAAGACGCCCAATATGGACAAATATTTAAAAGAATATCCGCATACGCAAATTGAAGCTTCCGGCGAGCAGGTCGGCCTGCCGGCGGGGTATATGGGCTCTTCGGAAGTGGGCCACTTAAACATGGGGGCTGGGCGCATTGTGGTGCAGGAACTTAAACGTTTAAAAGACACCATTGAGGACGGCTCTTTATTTCAGTCCGCCGCTTTCAGCGCGTGCATAGACAACTGCCTTAAAAACAACAAACCCCTGCATGTGATGGGGTTGGTGCAGGATGAAGGCGTTCACGCCCATCAGGATCACTTGCACGCCATTATGAAATACGCCGCCGAAAAAGGCATTAAAAATGTATACATCCATTTCTTTTCCGACGGGCGCGACACGCCTCCCCAAAGTGCGCTTGGTTTTATCCGCACGCTGGAACAAAAAATTAAGGAATACGGCGTAGGCCAAATCGCCACTATCCAAGGCCGTTACTACGCCATGGATCGCGGCGAAGACTGGAGCCTGACCGATAAAGCCTATAATTTAATTGTACACGCCCAGGGTTTGCACGGCGCTACCGCCGAAGAAGTAGTGGCCGAAGATTACAAAACCATGAAAACGCCGGACGGCGGCCCCATGGTGGACGAATATATTCCGCCTACTGTATTGGGGAATTATAAAGGAATGGAGCCCGGCTCCAGCGTGGTTTTCTTTAACTTCCGGCAGGACCGCGCCATCCAGCTCACCCGCGCGTTTATTGACGATAATTACCCGGGCCGCCGCGGCGAACGCGTCCCCTGCGTATACTGCGGCTTAACCAAATATTATGACGCTTTCCCCTTTAACGCTTTGCCTTCCATGACGGACGGCGGCGGCATGAACAATTTGCTGGGGGAAGTGATTTCCAAAGCCGGTTTAAAACAGCTCCGCTTGGCGGAAACGCAAAAGTTCAAACACGTAACTTCCTTTTTTAACGGGAAATTGATTAAGCCCTATCCCGGGGAAGACCGCATAGAAATTAAAGGCCGTTTTGACCCGGCCACTTTTGCCGAACACCCGGAAATGGAAGCTTATATTGTAAAGGACGAAGCCCTCAAACAAATCGCTTCCCAAAAGTATGACTTTATCGTCATCAACTTTGCCAACTGCGATATGGTGGGCCATACGGGCAATTTGCAATCCGTTATTAAAGCGGTGGAAACGGTGGACGAATGCACCGGCGCGGTGGCGGAAGCGGCTTTAGCCAAGGATTACGACGTATTCATCACGGCAGACCACGGCAACGCCGAAGAAATGTGGGACGAAAAAATCAACATGCCCAAAACCGCTCACACCACCAACTTGGTGGATTTTGTGTATTTGAGCAAAGACCACAAAAACGCCGTTATGCAGCCCGCAGGCAACCTGGGGGATATTGCCGTAACGGTGCTGGACGTGATGGGGCTTGAAAAACCGGCCGATATGACGGCTAAAAGCTTGATCGCTTCCAAATAGTTTAGGTTGCAACAGCAAAAAAGGGGCCTTAACGGGCCCCTTTTTTGCGGGTTATTCCTATAAAAAGCTACAATACGGTTATGGAACAATACCTAAAAGTAAAAGTGCACGCGGGGGAGAAAAAGAACCGTTTGGAGGTAAAATCTCCGGATAGTTTTGAGGTTTGGGTAAAAGCCCCCGCGCAGGAAGGCCGCGCCAATGAGGCCGTGCGCACTCTTTTGGCGCAGCACTTGGGGGTGTCGGAAAATAAGCTTTCCCTTATTAAAGGCGCCGCCAGCCCGGCCAAAATTTTTTTAAAACGCCCGTAAAGGGCCGTTTTTTTGTATAATAATTATAAGGAAGGAATTGCCGCGGCCACTGGTGAAAAGGCGCCGGAAAGATATTCCCTAAAGCCAAAACGGGGTGATAAACCGCCCCGCAGAGGTTTTTTGACTTAACAAAAACAAACATAAAAATAGTATAATCAGTATATGAGAACTTACGAAACTGTAACGATAGTTAAACCCCAACTCTCCGACGGAGAAGTGGGCGAATTCGTGACGAAAGCCAAAGAGCTCATCACGAAAAACGGTGGAGAAGTAACCAGCGAAGAAAAACTGGGCAGAAGAAAATTCACCCATGAAGTGAACCACGTTCGCGATGGTTTCTATCTCTATCTCAAATTCAAGGCTAATCCTGAATTTATCGGCACCTGGAACGAAGCAATGAAACTTAATGAAAAAGTTCTTCGCTCTATGGTGATGCTGGCTAATGAAATTAAAGCAAAGCCGGCCGTTGCTACCAAATAAAAGGACCTTATGACGGCACAAATCAGATTACCGGAACAGAACCTGGTGCTTTTGGCGGGCAGACTGACGCGGGACCCCAATGTGGCGTTTACGCAAAAAGGTCAGGCCGTCTGCCGTTTTGATATCGCGGTAAACCGCAGATATCTGGACAATACCAACAACGAATGGAAAGACGATGTGGTTTATGTTCCCGTAGTGGTTTGGGGCCCCACGGCCGAACGTTGTAAGGACCGGGTCAAAAAAGGCACGCCTGTCTATGTGGAAGGCCGCCTGACCAGCAGCGAATATACCGATAAAGCGACAGGCCAAACCCGCAGATCCATGCAGGTAACCGCCCGCCGTATTCAGATATTGGAATCCAACGTTGCAGGCTCCGGCTCGTACGGTGCTGCAACCCAGGGAGACGCTTCCAGCGCGGATGTTGAACCCGTGATGGAAGATGACGTCCCTTTTTAACCAACACCCATTTAAGAGGGAAAAATAATGTCAGAAGAAATTAAAACCCCCGCCACTAATACCGCCGCGCCGGCTGCTGCCGCCAAAACGGAACGCCCGGCCCGCCCGTATATGGCTAAGAAGCGTTTTGAAAGCAGAAGAAAAGTTTGCAAAGTCTGCGCTGAAAAAATTGACAATGTAGACTATAAGAACTTCCAATTCGTAAAGTCTTTCACTATGGAAAGCGGCAAAATTTTGTCCCGCCGCATTACCGGTACCTGCGCCAAACACCAGCGCCAGATTACCAAAGCCGTAAAGAGAGACCGGAATTTGGCCATCTTGCCGTATTCCCTGCCTAAGAAATAAGGAGCCGCACCATGAAAGTAATCTTAAGACAAAATGTTAAAAACTTGGGCATGACCGGTGATATCGTAGAGGTAAAACCCGGCTACGCGCGCAACTATTTGGTGCCGCACCGCATGGCGGAACTGGCTACCGAAGGCGCCATTAAGAACTGGCAGTTAGGCGCTGAACGCCGTGCCAAACGCATTGAAGCGGAATTGGCTGAAGCCCGCGCCATTGCCGAAAAGCTGACCGGCGTGGTATTGCCTTTCACCAAAACCGTCAACAGCGACGGTGTTGTATTCGGTTCCGTAAACAAAGCGGATATCTTTAAAGCGTTAACCGCTTTGGGCCACAATATCGCTAAAGACTCCATTGAGCTCAACATGCCTATTAAAGCCCTGGGCGAAACCGAAGTGGGCATTTACTTAAAACCCACGGTAACCGCCAAAATTACGGTAAAAATTGAAGCGCTTACCGAAGTGGAACCTAAAATCGCCGACGCCAAAGCCGAAGAAAAAACCGAAGCCACGGCCGAAGCCAAATAACAGTTCGTTAAGTTTATCATTAAAACCCCGCCAATCGGCGGGGTTTTTCTTGTTTAAAAAACGTTTTATACTCACCCGTAGGGCAATTTAATTTCCAAAAAGAAGTCCATGCTTTGCATGGTCCCGGCCCGGTTTTGGGAGGTGTTACTCCCAGCAGGCCGTTGGCCCAAGGAGCCGCGGTTTTATAATCTGCTAAAACCTCTCGTTAATTCAAGCGGATATTTTAGAGGCTAACATATTTTGGTTTAAGCGCCGGGAGTTTTGGCGTATTGGGGAACCGTATTCATAAGAATATCTTGCCGGAAGTTAGGCCTTGCTTATGGGGGGCAAGCCTTTTAAGTATAACAAGAATAAGAACGGTTTTTATGAAACGGGGGGTGTGGTATATGAAACCCAATTTGTATTTATTTAAGCAGAAAGGCAAACAAAAACCCCGCCGTTTGGGCGGGGTTTTGTGTGTAGGATAAATATTAATGTACGCCGTGCATCCATTTTTTAATGCCTTTCATGCAAAGCATTAAAATGCCCGATACCAACAGCGGCACAATCACCAGCCACAGGAAAAACTGCACGTTGCTGATTTTTTGAAAATAGCCGGAGTATACCCCCGCCAATTTGTTGGCCGCCGCGTTGGATAAAAACCACATGCCCATCAGCAAAGACACCAGTCTTGCCGGCGCCAACTTGGTCACCATGGATTTGCCCACCGGGGAAATGCACAGTTCGCTAAACGTATGGAACAAATAGGCAAAAGCCAAATAGAACAGGCTTATTTTTGCGTTTCCTATTAAGGCAAACGCGCCCAGCACCATAATGGCAAACCCAATAGCCAGCAACCATAAAGAAATGACAAACTTGGCCGGGGTGGAGGGTTCTTTGCCTTTTTTAGCCAGCGCCAGCCAAATTTTGGAAAATACCGGCGCGAAAATCACAATATACAGCGGGTTTAAAGACTGGAACCAGTTGGCGGGTATTTCCCACGTTTTGCCAAACAGGTGGATGACGCGGTCCGTATATTCATAAGCAAACAGGTTTAAAGCCGCGCCGGCCTGCTCAAACGCCGCCCAAAAGAAAATGGTGAAAAACGCCATAATGCCAATAACGGCAATTTGTTGTTTTTCCGTTTTGGTGAGGGGTTGGGTCCCTTCGGATTTTTTGCCTTTTACATTACGCATATAGAATAGGTATACAATAGCCAATATGGCAAATAAAATCCAAGCTAAAGCGTGCAGCCCCGTTAAATACAGGGCTACCAGCGCGGCGGAGCCCGCCAGCGCCCAAATGGCCGGGTCTTTATAAAACACCGGTTTTTTGGTGGGGGGGAGGCCTACGCCCGGCATGAATTTTTTGTATCCCAGTAAAAAGAGCACTAGGCCGATAATCATGCCCGCGCCGGCAATCCAAAACGCTGCGGCATAGTTGTCCGCCAGCGCAAAGGAGCCTACCGCCAATGGGCCAAAAAACGCGCCGATGTTGACGCTCATATAAAAAATAGTAAATCCGCCGTCTCTGCGGGGGTCGTTCTTTTCATACAGTTGGCCTACAATGGCGGTAATATTGGGTTTAAAAAAGCCGTTTCCTAATATAATACAGCCCATGGCGGCGTATAACATGCCCAGGCTGGGTACGCTCATTACAAACATACCGCCCGCAATAAACAAGCCCCCTATTACGATAGCCCATTTTTGGCCTAAATACCTGTCCGCTAAAAAACCGCCCAACAGGGTGGATAAATAAACCAGGCTGGTAAATGTACCATATAGGTTGGAGGCGTTTTCTTTCCCCATTCCCAACAGGTAAACCATATACAGAATTAAAATACTGCGCATGGCGTAATAGCTAAAGCGTTCCCACATTTCCGTGGCAAATACAAGCCATAGGGCGGTGGGCTGCTTGTCCGATATTGCTTTTGCAGGCATGAAACCTCCTATAAAAGGATTAATTTTTAAATAAAAATATACTTTAGCAAATTTTGGGTATACTTGGCGTAAAAGGCGATTTTGATGCATAAAATTGCTACAATATTATGGCCGCGCCTTGCTGTATGCCGGGCGCTTGGTATGGATTTTTATTATTTAAGAGGTCTTATGCCTACAGCCGGAAACTTGTTGGAAGAAAAATTGCCGCCCCAAGCCTTGGACGCGGAAATGGCGGTGTTAGGTTCTATGTTAATGGAATCTGACGCGGTGGAAACCGCTTTGGAAATTCTGAAGCCGGAACATTTTTATAAAGACGCGCATAAAAAGATTTTTTCCGCCATGAAAGACCTGGCCGAAAAAGGCCAAGCGGTAGATTTGGTCACCCTTACCGAGGCGCTGAAAACTTCCGGCTTGCTGGCCAAGCTGGGCGGGGAAGTATATTTGACGGAACTGGTGGACAAAGTATCCACCGCCGCCCATGTGGAACATTATGCCAACATTGTTTATAAAAAATATGTCATTAGAGACCTTATCCGCACCTCTACCGCCTTGGTACAAAAATGCTACCAAGAGGCCGAAGACCCCCAACAGCTGATAGACGAAGCGGCAGACCAAATTTATAAATTGGGCCAAAAACAGAAATTGACGGGCTTTGTTTCCAGTAAAGACATGGCGCCTGAAGTGCTGGCTATGATCGAAAACGCCGCCAAAAACAAAAGCCCCATACAGGGCGTGCCCACGGGGCTGAGGGATTTTGATTATAAAACAGGCGGGTTTCGCAAGTCTGACTTGATTATTTTGGGCGCGCGCCCCAGCCAGGGTAAAACGGCTTTGGCTTTGAATATGGCGCATTTTGCCTGCGTAACCAAGGGTATTCCCGTGGCGATATTTTCGCTGGAAATGGGGCGCCACTCCTTGTTTGAACGTATGCTGGGCGCGGCGTCTATGACGGAAATCCACAAATTGCGCAACGGCTATTATGACCGCACCAAATGGGGGGATTTGCTTCGCGAATACAGTAAACTGGCGGAAGCGCCTATGTATATAGACGATACTTCCGGCATTACCATTACGGAAATACGCATGCGCTCTCGCCGTTTGGCAAGCGAACTGGCCAAACAAGGAAAGGAATTGGGCTTGATTGTAATAGACTATTTGCAGCTTATCCGCGGTTCCGGCCGCAGCGAAAGCCGCCAGCAGGAAGTGTCTGAAATTTCCCGCCAGTTGAAAGATTTGGCCCGCACGCTCAATGTGCCGGTGTTGGCTTTATCCCAGTTAAGCCGTAAAAATGAGGATAAAACCCGCCAGGATAACAAGCCCCAACTTTCCGATTTGCGCGAATCCGGCTCCATTGAGCAGGACGCCGATGTGGTGGCCCTTATCCACCGCGAAGGGTATTATAAGCGCGATGACGAAAGCCTTAAACGCAAAGCCACGCTGATTATTGCCAAGCAGCGTAACGGCCCGGTGGGAGATATTGAGCTGAATTTCTTTGGCGAATACACCTTATTTACCAATCCGGCCGATGATAATATGTCCGTGCCGCAAGATGTGGGGGTAAACCCCAATCTGTTACCGGAGTAAACGCCCATGTCTCTTCCTTTTTTGCGCCCCACGTGGGCAGAGGTAGATTTAAATAAATTTAAGGCCAACCTGCTAAAAGTGCGGGATATGGTGGGGCCGGATGTTAAAATTCTGGCTCTTCTAAAGGCCAATGCCTATGGGCACGGCGCGGTGGAACTGGGCAAATTCGCCGAAAAAAACTCCCTTTGCCAGTTTTTTGGTGTGGCATCGGTGGAAGAGGGGATGGAACTTCGCCAAGCGGGGCTGCAAATGCCCACATTGGTATTAGGCAGCATTTACCCGTTTGAAGCGTTTGAGTACGCCATTAAAAACCGTTTGGCGGTAACCATTGCCAGTATGGACGCGGCCCGCGCGGTGGCGGATGTCGCGGCTAAGACGGATGCCAAAGCTCTTTGCCATGTAAAGCAAGATACGGGCATGGGGCGCATTGGCACCCGGCGAGGCGAGGTATTACATATTTTGGAATTTTTGGATAAAAACCCCCATGTTATATTGGACGGGCTGTATACCCATTTATCCAGCGCGGATTGCGACCCGGACTATACCGAAGAACAAATAGGTTATTTCCGTGATACGCTTACCGGAGTCAGCCTGCAGGGGTTGCATATTAACACGTGCCACCTTTCCGCCACGCCGGGCATGATGCGCAGGCCGGATACCTTTTTTGACATGGTTCGTCCCGGCCATGCGGAGTTTGGGTTGGAAAAAGGGTTTGAGCCTATTCTGTCTTTAAAAACGCGCATTGTGTACGTAAAAGACGTGGCCGAAGGAGCCAGCCTGAGTTACGGGCGCAGTTTCATTTGCCCTAAAGCCATGCGGGTGGCTACTATCCCGCTGGGATATGGGGACGGATTTTTAAGAAGTTTATCCAATAAGGCGCAGGTACTGGTGCGCGGGCGGCGCTGCCGGGTGTTGGGAAACATCACCATGGACATGTGCATGATTGACATTACGGACGTTCCCGGCGCAACGGTGGGGGACGAGGTAACCGTAACCGGCAAGCAGGGGGAAGAAGAAATCCGCTTCAGCGAGCTGGCCCAACTGGCGGGCACGATTGATTATGAGTTAACCACCCTCATTATGCCCCGTGTGCCGAGGTTCTACAAAGAATAATGTTTACATTAATAGGAAAACACATAGATAATTTACTTACGCAAACCGGCGGCGCGGCGGAGATGATACGCTCCGTGCTGTTTTGGCTGGGGCGTTCCCGTTTTGAGTTTAAGCAGACGGTGGAACAAAGCGTAAGCATAGGGGTGGATTCTTTTGGCGTGACGGCGTTGACCAGCTTGTTTACGGGCATGGTGCTTGCTTTGCAGGCGGGAAATACCATCGGCAATATTTTTGGAGACCCTATTTTTGTGGGCACTATTGTTTCATTTTCCTTAATACGTGAGCTGGGCCCCGTGTTGACCGGGGTGGTTATTTCCGGCCGGGCCGGCGCGGCGGTAACGGCGCACATAGGCACCATGGCGGTAACGGAACAGCTGGACGCTTTATATACGCTGGGCACCAACCCCACCCGGTATTTGGTTATTCCGCGGTTGTTTGCTTTTTTGCTTACCATGCCGGTTTTAACGGTATTTTCCAACGTGTTTGGGGTAATAGGCGGGTATTTGGTGGCGGCGTATGCGCTGGGTGTTCCCGGGGAAGTGTATTTTACGGATATCACTACTTTTATGGGCGTAAAAGATTTTATGCATGGCTTTATCAAGTCTTTCATTTTTGCGTTTATGATTGCCACCGTATGCTGTTACAAAGGTGTCAGTACGCGCGGCGGAGCGGAGGGGGTGGGCAAATCCACCACCGGGGCCGTGGTAACCACCATTGTGCTTATTTTGGTGTTGGACTATTTTTTAACGGCTATTTTAACGGCTTTTGGAATTTAAATGATAGAAATTATAGATTTAAAAAAGAATTTTGGCCCCAAGCAAGTGTTAAAAGACGTCAACTTAAAAATAGAAGACGGCACGGTAACCTGTATTTTGGGTGGTTCCGGCTCCGGCAAAAGCACATTAATAAAGTGTTTGGTGCGTTTGGAGCAGGCCACTGGCGGGCGCATTTTGGTGGACGGGAAAGACGTTACCAAAATTAACAGCGAAGTAAAACTGGCCGCCATCCGCCGTCATTTTGGGTATTTGTTTCAGGACGGGGCGTTGTTTGACTCTATGACCGTGGGGGAAAACGTGGCTTTTGGTTTAAAATATTTAACCGATGTCCCCCCGGCGGATTATGCCAAAGTGGTAAAAGAAAAATTGGCGCTGGTAGGCTTAAAGGATGTGGAGCATTTAAACCCCAGCGAGCTTTCCGGCGGTATGCGCAAGCGCGTGTCTTTGGCGCGGGTGCTAGCCATCAGCCCCAAATGTATTTTATACGATGAGCCCACCACCGGGCTGGACCCTATTATGTCTGACATCATCAGCGAGTTGATATTAGACTTAAAACGCAAACTGGGAGTTACATCGGTAGTGATTACGCATGATATGAACTCCGCCTTTAAAATTGCGGATAAAATCGCTTTTTTGTATGAAGGACGTATTTTAATGGAAGGTTCTCCGGACGAGCTGCGCCATACGGACAATCCGTATGTAAAACAGTTTGTAAGCGGCAGCAGCCATGGGCCTATCCAAATGAAAATCATGAAGGATTAAAAGCCGTTTTAAATTCATTTAAGGTAGAATAACATGATGAAACCAGAAACCAAATTAGGTTTGTTTACAGTAGTAGGGATAGCCGTGTTGGGGTTCTCGCTCTATTTTTTGGGCGGGCTTTCCGTTACGCGCACGTATAACGTAAACGTTAAATTTCAGGACGTATCCGGCCTGCCGGTAAAAGCTCCCGTAAAACTGGCGGGGGTGGAAGTAGGTAAAGTAAAAGAAATAAAAATACAAGATGACACCGTCATCGTAGTGGCTGCCATTAACGAAGAAATTCCTTTATACCAAGGAGCGCGTTTTAGCGTGGTGATGACGGGGATTATCGGTACGAAATATTTAAAAGTGGTGCAGGGAGAGGAGTCCGCCGGTTTGATTAAACCCGGGGAATATGTGGACGGCACGGACGAAGTCCCCATGGACGTGATGATAGCGCAAACCATGTCCAGCATTAAAGAATTGGTGGACAGCGTACACCAGCAGGGCCAATTTGGGGAAAATCTAAACGCTTCTTTGCGGGAAGTGCGCCAGCTTTCCGCCAATTTAAACCAAATGGTGGCTTCCATGCGTCCCTATTTAAACAATTCCGTTCAAAATTTGGACCAAATCAGCGAACAGCTTAAAGACGTGGTGGCCAAGGCGGATAACGTGATGACCAGCTTGGATAACGGGGACGGCGTAATAGGCAGTTTAATTAAAGACCCTAATATGAAAGAAGACGTAAAGGAAAGCGTTACTAAGCTGAAAGAAACGATGACGGAAGTAAAAACTTTTGTGGGTAAGATGAGCCGCTTCCGCATTTATTGGGATTATGACTTCTTTTATATGCCTTCTTCTCAAATAGCCAGCAGTGATTTGGCTTTGGAAATTTATCCTTCCAGCGGTTACACTTTTTACCGCGCGGGTATCGCCAACCTAGGCAATGAGGACGACACCCCCGCCAAAGGCGATTATTTGGAACGCAATAAAATAGACCTGCGTTTTGGGTTGTATAATCATTGGGCGTCCGTTTCCGCGGGGTTGATACGCGGCGCGGGCGGCGTGGCGATGGAACTGCGCCCGTTCTATGACAAAGAATTCTTAAACCGCTTTACCGGCACCGTGGAATTTACGGACTGGGGGCGTGACCGCGTCATTAATGACCGCCATTTCAACAGACCCAACTTAACATACGGGGTGGATTTCCGGTTTAACCGGTATTTCTCCGTAGGGGCTTGGATGCGCGACGCGCTGGAAACCAACGATTTTGCCGTAAAGGCCAATATCTCGTTTAACGACCAGGATATTTCCTCTTTCTTTGGCATGGCTACATTGGCCCGTTAGGAGTTTTAGATGAAATTTAAAACCGTGTTTGTCTGTCAAAAATGCGGGTATGAATCGGCCAAGTGGTCCGGCCAATGCCCGGAATGCGGGGAGTGGAATACCCTGGCCGAAGAAGTAAAACAGCAGGAAAGTAAAAAAGAAAAGCGTGTACGTTCGTTTACGGATTTTTCTTCCGAAATCATTAAACTTTCCGAAAGCCGCTGCGTACCCCAAACCCGTATTCCCACCGGCTTGGGCGAGTTTGACCGCCTGCTTGGCGGCGGGCTGGTAAAAGGCCAAATCACGCTTTTGGCCGGCGCGCCTGGAATAGGCAAAAGCACGCTGATGCTGCAGGTGGCTTCTTCTTTGGCGGATAAATTAAAAGTATTGTATATATCCGGAGAGGAGAGCATTAACCAAATATCCGGCCGCGCGCAGCGCTTGGGTGTTACCAGCGAAAATATTTTTTTACATTGTGAAACGGACATACAAAAAATCGTACAGGCGGTGGAGCAGGTTTCCCCAGACGTATTGGTGCTGGACTCTATCCAAACCGTTTATCACCCGGATTTTACTTCCTCAGCCGGAACCGTCGGCCAGGTGCGTGAATGCGCCAGCGAGCTGGTGCGCCTGTGCAAGCCCAAAGGCATTATTACGTTTGTTCTCGGCCATGTAACCAAAGACGGAGAGCTGGCCGGCCCCAAAGTGCTGGAACACATGGTGGACAGCGTGCTTTATTTTGATACGGAAAAAGACAATGTCCTTCGTTTATTGCGTCCGCATAAAAACCGTTTTGGATCTACGGGTGAAATTGGCCTTTTTAAAATGACGGGCCACGGACTGGAAGGAGTGGAAAACGCCAGCGAATATTTTGCCCAAACTTCTAAAGAGCGCGCTTTAAAAGGCCGTGCCTATTCGTTGGCGTTGGAAGGAAGCCGCCCCCTGCTGACAGAAGTGCAAGCCTTGGTGAGCCCTACCCATTACCCCTATCCACGCCGGGTGGCTACGGGGGTGGATTTAAACCGTTGTTTAATGCTTTTTGCCGCTTTGGAAAAACACATCGGCCTGGCCTTGGACAATAAAGACATTTTTGTCAGCCTGGCCGGCGGCGTAAAATTAAAAGACCCCGCCTTGGATTTAGCCGTCTGCGCGGCGGTTATCAGCTCCTGCAAAGATATTCCCATTCCGCATGACAGCCTTTTTATGGCGGAAGTGGGCATTTTGGGACAGGCGGCCAAGGTGCCTTTGCTAGATAAACGGCTGGAGGAAGCCCGCCGGCTGGGGTTTAAAAAAGCCTATACGGCGCCTTTGTCCCGCGCGGAAAAGCGGGATTTAAAAGAGTTGGAATTGGCGGAACTGGCGGATTTGAATGATTTGTCGCTTCGGCTTCGCTGATAAAAAACCCGGTTTTTAAGAACCGGGTTTTTTATACACTGCCCGCGTGGAGAAACTTCCCGTAAAAAACCAGCAGAAAACGCCGGGAAAGTGGTAAAATGTACATAAGGGCTTTTGCCCTTTTAATTTATATTGGAGGCCTTATGCCTATTTGGATTTTTAGGATTTCTACCCTGGTAGCTTTTCCTTTTTTAACTTATAACTATATTGATAAAGATATCATGAGCCTGCTGGGCGGGCTTTTATGCGGGGCGATTGTCCTTGCCGGAGAGGTGCTGTTTAAGCGCCTGCGCCTGATTAAGATAATGATTGCCTGTTCCGGCTTGTTGCTGGGTTATATGCTGTATGTGTTTTTTGACTACGGCTTAATGAAGTTTGCCAATGAAACGGTTGCCGGGTTTTGGGGCCGTTATGAAAGCAATATAGAAATTGGGCTTTTGGTTTTCGGGGTGCTGGTAAGCATCTTTAAAGCGCGGGATTTGGAAGGCCTTTCCTACCGCGGATGCCATTTAAAAGTGGCGGATTTGTCCTCCTTAATGGACGGGCGCATCGTGGATTTGTGCGAGATTAATTTTCTGTCCGGCATTATTGTTTTGCCCGTGTTTGTAATGGACGAATTAAACAAAATGGCCGCCAGCAAAGACCCGCTGGAGCGCGCCAGAGGCCGCCGCGGGCTGGATGTGGCCTCCCGCTTGCAGGAATTAAAAGAAATTGGCGTGCGCATTACCAACAAAACCCCCAAAGCGCAGGATAACGCGGAACGGGTGGTAAAGCTGGCCAAAAGTTTAGGGGCTGAAGTGGTCACGCTGGATTTTAACGTTAACAAGGTGGGTTCTTTGTATGATGTAACCGTTTTGAATATCGCCGATTTGGCCACCGCGTTAAAGCCGGTGGTGCTGCCCGGGGAAACCATGTCGTTGTTTATCATGAAAGACGGAAAAGAAAAAGAACAGGGCATTGGGTATTTGGATGACGGCACCATGGTGGTGGTGGAGGACGGACGCAAATACATCGGCAAACGGGCGGAAGTATCGGTTTATTCCATATTGCAAACTTCTTCCGGCCGCATGATTTTTGCCAGAACCAAATAGGATTTTTTGCATGCACGAAAAGACGGGTTTTGCTTCAGCGGTTATTGTGGCGGGCGGCAGCGGCAGCAGGATGGGGCGCCCAAAACAAATGTTGCCGCTGGCGGGAAAACCCGCTTTGTTTCATACCGTGCGCGCTTTTTTAAACACGCCGGAAATCGCCCAAGTGGTAGTGGTTACCCCAAAAGAAAACCAGCTTATTTTGCAGCAGGAGTTTGAGGGGTTAACTTATGCTTTGCCGGGGGATACGCGGCTTCGTTCCGTGATAAACGGGGTAGAAAAAACCGCCGCCGGTTTACCTGTGGTGGCCGTGCACGACGGCGCCCGCCCTTTGGTGAAGCCGGCCTTTATCTCCCGTTGCGTGCGTGAGGCGCAAACCCACGGCGCGGCGGTGCTGGCCGTCCCCGTAAAAGACACCATTAAAGTGTGCCAAGACGGCGTGATAGCCCATACTTTAGAGCGCAATGTTTTATGGGCGGCGCAAACCCCGCAGTGTTACCGGCGGGAACTGCTCATGCAGGCGTTGGAAAAATACGGGAGCGAAAAAGACGCTACGGACGAATCCCAACTGGTGGAAAAGTTGGGGGTAAAGGTGCGGGTGGTAGCGTCTGACTATGCCAATAACAAAATCACCACCCCTGAAGATTTAATTTTTGCCGAGGCGCTTATGCAGGAAAACGTATATTACCGTACGGGTTTTGGGTTTGATTTGCACCGCATGGAACCCGGGCTTAGAATGTTTTTGGGCGGGGTGGAAATACCGCATACGAAAGGTTTTCTGGGCCATAGCGACGGGGACTTGGTCCTCCATGCCGTTTGCGACGCTGTTTTGGGGGCTTTGTGCGAGGGGGAAATAGGCATACTTTTCCCTCCTACGGATCCTTCCATTAAAGGCATTTGCAGCGTGGATATCGCCCGCAAAGTGCTGGAAATTGTGCAAAGCCGCCATGCCCAAATTGTGCATATAGACGCTACCGTCATTACCCAAGAACCCAAAATCAAACCGCATTATGAAGCGGTAAGAAAATCTTTGGCCCGTATTTTTAATATGGACGTAAAAAATGTTAGTTTCAAATCCAAAAGCCACGAGCACGTGGGGGAAATAGGCCAAGGCCTGGCCGCCATGTGCCACGCGGTGGCCACTTTAAAAATTAAGGAGTAAAACCATGAATGTGAAACCGATTATTTTAATACTTTGCGCGGGTGCGCTGGCTGCTTGTTCATCCACGGGGGACTACCGCTCTTCCAAAACCATCAGCCAGGGGCTGGATTACAGCATGTATACAGATTATGAAGGCCGCTATGAACTGCCTTCCGGCCCGTTGGGCGCGCCCAGCGTGTTGGACGGCTCTTATGAAGACCCTTTTGCCGTAGGGGAAACCAACGTGGTTTCTTCTGACGAAGATTTTACCGCCTCTTTACCCGCCAGCGCCTATGATACATACGGGGATGTGGTTATCCCGGTAGCTAAGAAAAAATTTCAGCTGGGGGCTAAAGCCTCTTCCAGGGAAATGGGTATTTTCCAAAAAGCGCTTACGCGGGCTTATGGTATTGCCTTGCACGCTTACAACCCGGCCGGGTTTACGTATTCCGTATCCAGTGTGGGCGCGGTGAACCCACTTTCCGATATTGAAGTAAGCTGCATGTTGGCGGAATCTTCCGCCAACAGCGTGGGGCAAAACACCTGCAATAAATTTTTTCAGGAATTATCTTCCAACTATTATGATATGCTGGAGGAGGCCCAGTAATGTTTTTATACAATACGTCCAGCCGTCATAAAGATGAATTTGCCCCCCAAAACCCGCAGCAGGTTACCATGTATTGCTGCGGGCCTACTGTATATAATTACGCCCACATAGGCAATTTGCGCACCTATATTTTTGAGGATTTGCTGGCCCGCACCATCCGTTTGCATTATCCGTTAAAACACGTTATGAACGTAACCGATGTGGGGCACTTGGTGTCTGACCAGGATGACGGCGAGGATAAAATGGAAGTGGGCGCCGCGCGCGAAGGCAAAAGCGCTTGGGACATAGCCAAATTTTACGAAGAAAAGTTTTGGGCCGATTTTGACGCTTTAAACTGCACCCGCCCCACGGTAATCAGCCGCGCCACCCAGCACATAAAAGAAATGATAACCCTGGTAAAAACCTTGGAAGACAAAGGCTATACGTACCGCACCAGTGACGGCATTTATTACGACACGTCTAAGTTTGACCGGTATGACGCTTTGGTCGGTCATGCGCGCATTAGTGGTTTGCAGGGCGGCGCCCGCGTGGAAATGAGCGATGAAAAACGCAACCCGACGGATTTTGCCTTATGGAAATTTTCCCCCAAAGACAAAAAACGCCAAATGGAGTGGGACAGCCCGTGGGGGGTGGGGTTCCCCGGGTGGCATATAGAATGTTCCGCCATGGCTATGAAATATTTGGGCAACACCCTGGATATTCACTGCGGAGGGATAGACCACGTAACCATACACCACACCAACGAAATCGCCCAAAGCGAAGCCGCCACCGGGCAAAAATACGTGAATTACTGGGTGCATGGGGAATTTTTGATTTTGCGTTCCGGAAAAATGTCCAAATCCGGCGGTACGTTTGTCACTCTGGCCACGTTGAAAGAAAAAGGGTATGACCCGCTTTCCTACCGGTATTTATGCTTAACGGCGCATTACCGCACCCAGCTGGAATTTACGTTTGAAAGTTTGGACTCGGCCGCCAAAAGTTTGGAAAATTTACGCGCTTTAAGCCGCGGCGTTTTACAGCAAGCCCAAGGAAAAGAAGACACCGGCGGCGTGTGCCAAACTTGGAAAGATAAATTTGCCTCCGCCATGGAGGACGATTTAAACGCCCCCAAAGCGTTGGCCGTTGTGTGGGAAGGCATACGCAGCGCGGAAATGACGGCCGCGCAAAAGCTGGCTTTTCTGCGCTTTGCGGACAGTATTTTGGCATTGGATTTGTTTAAAGAAAAACCGCAGGAATCTCTCGCGCTGCCGCAGGAAGTGCAAACCCTGCTGGAAGAGCGCGCCCGCGCCCGCGCCGCCAAAGATTATAAAAAGTCTGACGAGCTGCGCGACGCTGTCGCCCGGCTGGGTTATGTGGTGAAAGACACCCCGCAGGGCCAAAAAGCGGAGAAAAAATTATGAATATGAAAAAAGTCCCCGCCGCGTTTTTACAGCGCCTTCCCAAGGCGGATTTGCATGTGCATTTGGACGGATCCCTTCGTTTGTCCACATTAATAGAATTGGCAAAAAAAGAGGGGGTAGAGCTTCCCTCCTATACGCAGGAGGGCATGCGCCGTTTGGTGTATAAAGACAAGTATGCCTCTTTGGTGGAGTATTTAAAAGGCTTTAGTTATACGGGCGCCGTGATGCAAAACGCAGAAAATATAGAACGCATCGCTTACGAGCTGGGTCAAGACGCTGTTGCCGAGGGGGTGCGCTATTTGGAAGTGCGCTTTGCCCCGCAGCTGCACGCCAACGATAAACTTTCCGCCCAGGATTCCGTGCGCGCGGTGGCGCGCGGGTTAGCCCGCGCCCAGCGGGAGCATAATCTTTCCAAAGAAGTAAAAACGGGGAAAGATTTAGAATTTCATTACGGCATTATCGCTTGCGCCATGCGTAATTTTAATGCGTTTATGTCCCCTTATTACGGGGTATTGATGAAAGCGTTGGCGCAGTCCAGCAAAACGGAAATTTTTAATATTGCCTCTTTGGAGCTGGCTAAAATGGTGGTGCGGCTAGTGAAAGAGGAAAAACTTCCCATTGTGGGGTTTGATTTGGCCGGGGAAGAAGCCGGCTATCCCGCCTCGGACCATGTGGAAGCCTACCGCTATGTGCATAAATATTTTATGCGCAAAACCGTACACTCCGGCGAGGCATACGGCCCGGAATCCATTTTTCAGGCCATTACGGACTGCTACGCCAACCGTATTGGGCACGGTACGCATTTATTTTCCAAAGAAATGATTAAAGACCGTAAGGTAAAAGACAAACAAGCCTATGTGGACAGCTTGGCTGATTATATTGCCAGCGAGCGCATTGGCGTGGAAGTCTGCCTGACCAGCAATTTGCAAACATTGCCGGAAATCAAATCCGTTAAAGACCACCCGGTAAAAGAAATGATTAAGCGCGGGCTTCCTATCAGTATCAATACGGATAACCGCTTGGTTTCCAACACCACGGTTACCAAAGAGCTGGAATTATTGGTACGCAATATAGACCTGTCCCCAAAAGAGCTTAAAAACGTGGTAATCGCCGGTTTTAAAGGGGCGTTTTTCCCGGGAAGCTATGTGCAAAAGCGGGATTTTATACGCAAAGTGATAGACCGCTACAACGCCTTAGCCAAGGAATACAATATTCCTACCTATTGAGCGGAAAACCCAGTTTGTATAAACAAAAAGCGGGGCTGGAAGTTTTCCAGCCCCGCTTTTAAATAGGAAGGATTATTTATCGTCCTCAAAATTTTTTGTATTGGGAATCAGGTGTTTCACCATGTCTTTAAGCGTTTTCTTAAAAAGGCCTTTGCGGGTGGGTATTTTCTTTTCAGCCGAAGCGTAGGCGGCGCTTTGCGCGGGGGAAGACTGCCCGCTTTTGTCAAACGCCAGGCGCTGGCTGGGATAAATGCTTTGCTGGCCGGTAATCAAAAAACTGATAACGCAGGCGATGGTGGCGTAAGGGGCCACTTCCGCGCCAAAAAGTTCAATAGCCATAATGCTGGCGGAAAGGGGAGTATTTGCCGTTCCCGCCAGTACGGCCACCAGCCCTAAAGCGGCTAAAGTGGCGGGATCCACTACCAAAAAATCAGCCAGCATGCCGCCCGCTTGCGCCCCAATAAAGAAAATAGGCGTTACCACCCCGCCGATACCTCCGGCGGCAAAGGTAATGGATGTGGTGATGATTTTGTATAAAAACCCAAAGGGGCTGTCCGGCGTGGCGCCGGCTAATACGTTGTCAATGCCGCTCATGCCCAGGCCTAAATAGACGGGGGAAATAAAATATCCTACGGCAATTAACAAACATCCGCCCACCGCGCAGGCCATAAATACGGAAGTGCGCAGCGTGATATAACGAAACACCACCCGCATAAACTTCATCATTTCAATAAATAAAATGGAAATAATGCCAAATATCATGCCCGCTATAATCACTTTTAAAAAGAATTGTTCGGAAAATACCGGCACAAAATGAATAGGGTGGTAAATGTAATTTACGCCTAAATATTGCGTTACTTGGAAGGCCGTCATCCCGGCTACCAGCGCGGCGAACATGACTTCGTAAAAAATATGCCCCACCCATAACACTTCCAACCCAAAGAGGGCGCCGGATATCGGCACCCCAAACACGCCCGCAAACCCGGCGCTTACGCCGCAAATCATCATTTTGCGCTGGTCCTCTTTGTTCATGCGCATCAAACGCGCCAGAGTAGAACTGATGCCGGCTCCTACGTCGGCGCAAGGAGCTTCTTTGCCGGCGGAACCTCCGGTAGCCATGGTAAGGATAGAGAGGAAAAAGGCTTTGGTAATGGAAATAAAAGAAATAGGCCGGTACGAGTTGATTTTATTTATTACGGAGTCTGTGGTATAGTCCCGGTCTTTGCGGAAAGTATGGCGGGAAAGCAATACCCCTAAATACAGAAACAGCGGCAGCCCCACATAGAAATAAGATATATTATTGCGCCAGCTGATGGCCGCGTCCAGCAGTTTTAAAAAAGCCGCGTCCAGCACGCCCACAATTACGCCCACCAGCGTGGCAAGCGTAAACCATTTGATAATATGAAGTACATTATTTCTTTGGGAATCCCACATATGCTACATATTATCAAATTGCTTTTTCGCGCACAAACTTCCCCTGTAAAGCGGCGTTTTTTGCCCGGTTGTATTTTGATATACTATTATAGAGGGCGGGCTGCGGTTATAAACCCGCCCGCAAGGAGATTTTATGGATTTTTTTATTTCTTCAGTGATTACGCTGGCTTTGGTTATGGACGGATTTGGCAATATACCTCTTTTTATTGCCGCGCTTAAGAAAGTCGCCCCGGAACGCCGCAAAATTGTTTTATTGCGCGAACTGGGAATAGCGCTCTTAATTATGGTGGCGTTTCTGTTTTTAGGCAAATGGTTCTTGCAGGCGTTTGGGGTGAGGCAGTTTTCGCTAAGCATAGCGGGCGGGATTATTTTGTTTATTATTTCCGTGCGCTTGGTGTTTGGCGGGGAAGAAGAAGCCAAGACGGACCCCAAAGAAGATGAGCCTTTTGTGGTGCCTTTGGCTATCCCGCTGGTGGCGGGGCCGGCGGCGCTGTCTATGGTGATGATTTTATCCGCCCAATCCCCCAACAAACTGGTTACGCTGGGGGTGGTGTTGGCGGCGTCTCTCATTAACTCGGTCATTTTGATGTTGTCTTTTCCCATCAGCACGTTGTTGGGTAAACGGGGGCTGGTGGCTATTGAACGCTTGACGGGTATGATTTTGGTGCTGATGTCCGTGGATATGGTGATGGGCGGCATCGCGGAATTTATTAAACTGGGTAATGTATAGTATGAAAAAAATAGTTTCTTTGTTTGGCGGTATTTTATTGTTTCTTTCCGGGTTACCGGCTTGGGCTTCCGTGCAGTTGGCGCAGGACAAACCCAATTTCTGTTTGTTTGTAAGCCCCACTTGCGTGCATTGCAATAAATTAAAGCACGAGTATTGGCAACAGTTGAAAGATAAATATAAAGATACCGTAAACTTTGTAGAGCTGGATATTTCTAAAGACGGAAACAACTTGATTTTTGCCGAAACGGCCAAAGCCTACGGCGTGACGGATTTGGGCTATCCGGCCGCCTGCGTGGGCAGTACTTTTTTAATGGGATACCCCAACGAAATTGCCACCTATGCCGACGCCGCGATAGAAAAAGCCATGCTGCTGGATGAGGATACCATTTTAGTGCAAGAAAACGCCCAAGACACCCAGGCCGCTTTTAGCAAAATTACTTTATGGGCCATTATCGGCAGCGGGCTGGTGGACGGGTTAAATCCCTGCGCGTTTGCGGTGATTGTGTTTTTTATTTCGTTCTTGACCGTGTATAAATACACCCGCCGGGAAATTATTTTGGTGGGCGCCGCTTATTGTTTTGCGGTGTTTGTGGCGTATGTGCTGATTGGGCTGGGGTTGTTCCAATTCTTGTACGCCATGCGCGGTTTTGCGTATGTCATTAAAGCGTTTTATATTATTACGGCGGCGGTATGTTTGGCGTTTTTCTTTTTGGCTTTGTATGATTTTTGGATTTACAAAAAAACCAAAAAGGCCGATAAAATGCTCTTGCAGCTTCCTACTAATTTAAAAGTGCGTATCCATAAAATTATGGGGTTTTTCCTGCGTGATAAGCACGAAAGCAGCTGGCGGCTGGTATTGGCCGCTTTGGCGGTGGGGTTTGCCGTGTCTTTGGTGGAAGCGGTGTGCACGGGGCAGGTGTATTTGCCTACGGTGGTTTTAATTATGCAGGACCCGGCTTTCCGCGTGAAAGCGTGGCTGTATTTGCTGTTATATAATTTCATGTTTATTTTGCCTTTGGTATTAATTTTTGTATTATCAATATTAGGTTATGAATCCAAAGGATTTAACGACTTTTTAAAGAAGCATTTAGGTTTGATAAAACTTTTATTGTGTGTGGTGTTTTTAGCTTTATTTGTTTTATTAGTTGGCAATATATAAGGAGCATGTTATGAAAAGCCAAGGTTTTTCCCTTATGGAACTTATTTTTGTTCTTCTGATTGTGGCTGTACTCTCTACCTTTGCCGTAAAGACTTATATAAAGGTAATAGAGCGGGCCACTATGTCTGACGCGGTGAACATGATGGCCACGGCTTCTGGCGCGCAGGACCGTTATTTTTTAAAGCGTAATGCTTATACTAATAAATGGAGCTACTTGGACTTAAATATGAGCAATGACCCGCACCTTTTTAAAAACGAGGACGGCAGCGAGGTCTATTATACGAAAGGAGATTCACCCGATAATACCGGGGACGGTTTTGCCGTTTCTTTTCAGTTTGATTATTACCGCCGCGGTTTTGTGGTGGCGCAGCGCGTCGGATCGGAAAAATATACATATAAATTGGTGCGTCCGTTTGGGCAGTCACAGATATATTGTATTCCCGTTTATGAAAACGAGTTTGACGTAAACTTTTGTATGGATTATGCCGGGGTGGACGAAATGAGCCAGCTGCCCGCTAACCCCATGGTTCCGATACCGGAAAAAATAACCTTGGATTAAAACTAATTTTTAGGCCCGTTCCGGAAGGCGGGCCTATATTTTCCGTTGCCGCATGGAAGAGGATTTTCGCATGAAAAAAGGCTTTACTATTAAGTCACTTTTGATATTAGTGGCGGTGATAACGTGTTTTGCCGCTTTTGCTTTTCCCCGTTATTTTTGGGAGAAAGAAAAAGCCCGCGCGCTGGCGGTGGACGCTGTTTTGTCTGATGCGGAAATAGCGCAAGATTATTTTATGCGTTTACATGGCCGTTTCGCGGCGGACTGGGCGGCTTTGGCCCGTTATTTTTCTGTTCCCTCCATATTAAATGTAACGGCGCAGGAAGTGGGCGGAACGCCGGCGGAGTTATATTTGGCGTTTATCGGCCCCAACGGCAAGCCGGAGGCGGACGGATATATTTTGCGTTTGGAACAAGCCCCTTCCGCCGAAGAACCCGCCCGGTTGGCTGCCCGCCGCGTAGGAGGGCGTTATAATTACCAATTGGTGCGCCCTATGTTTACAGGGCAAACCGTGTGCCAAGGGCAAGACGAGCGGGGAAATAAATTTTGTTCTTTGTTTGCTCCTTATTTGCAGAGAGAACATATCCGTTTTATTTCTAAGCCGTTTTCTTCTGAAAAGCCTGCTTCTCCCGCTTCGGCAGTAAAAAAGTAGACTATCCGATGATTGGGTTTATAGGTCCTTAAAAGGGCTTGACATTGCTTTTTGCTACTGCTAAACTAATAATGTAGCCGCTATGGCTGCAAAACTCTACGTAAAACTGTAGGAGGTTTTATGAATAAGAAAGGTTTTACCTTGATCGAACTGCTCGTAGTAGTGTTGATCATTGGTATCTTGGCTGCTATGGCTATGCCGCAGTACTTCAAAGCGGTGGAACGCTCCCGCATGACGGAAGCCGACACCTTGTTGGGCAGCATTGCCCAAGCCCAGCGCCGCAAATTCTTACAGACCAACCGGTTTGTAACGAATTACAGAGCGTTGGACGTGTCCCCGAAAGATTCCAACGGGTCCACCTATTACACCAAAGGCGATCCTGCCACTGGTGCTAACGGAAATGGTTTTGGAGTGGTGTTGGCTGGTACCACCTTCCAGGATGGTATTGCCACCGCTACCCGCCATGCCGCCAGCGGTGCTTTGCAGTATCAGTATAGCTTGTCCCGCTACTATCAGGGCGACAACGTAACCTGCAACGGCACCAACCCTGCTGGCCAGGAACTCTGCGCTGACTTCTGCGGTATTGATACGCCGACCGCCTCTTGCTGCAACAACGGCACTGATGCCCCATGCGCTCAGCCGGCCAATAACTAATTCACTTAGTTAATCTTAAACCCCGCCTGGTAACAGGCGGGGTTTTTTATAACTACTGCTCACAATAAACCCCGGGCGTAAGCCCGAGGGATGGAGTGTGTATCCCCAAATCTTCATATTTAGTACCATCTCAATATGGAACTTACCAAATTAAGTCACTGCGTTTATCACTGCCGAT